>JAJRYL010000019.1 GCA_024275855.1 Deltaproteobacteria bacterium | reverse complement strand
GCGCGCGGGTAGGTTTTTTTTCTGTCGGGTAGAACTTTTTGTGAACTCACGGGGAGCATGGCGGCGTATTTACGGTTGACTTTTTCACTGTTGCGTGTCAATTTATGTAACCGGGCACCCACATATTAACGGTATTATAGACAGGGGATTCGAATGAATTTTTTTAAAACAGTATTCTTGAGTATGATTATAGTCGCGGCAGTCGCCTCGACAGGTTGTTCGAAAGAGACAGGAGGCGGTAAAGTGGCAGATACGGGAATAGACGCGGCAAGGCTCGAAGTGCTTAAAAATACGGGGGCCGTAATAGAGACTCAGTACGGAAATATAGAATTGGAATTTTTTCCGGATGCGGCTCCGCTGCATGTGGATAATTTTATAAAACTCGCCTCTGAAGGCTTTTACGACCACACTATTTTCCACCGTGTGATTCCCGGTTTCATGATTCAGGGCGGAGACCCAAACACAAAAGGGCAGGAACGCCACACGTATGGACAGGGCGGTCCGGGGTATAATATCAAAGCCGAGTTCAATGATATAAATCACGACCGTGGAATTCTTTCTATGGCGCGCTCGCAGGATCCTGATAGCGCTGGTTCCCAGTTTTTTATCGTCGTCAAGGCGGCTTCTCATCTAAACCGCCAGTACACTGTTTTCGGCAGGGTAACAAAGGGGCTCGATGTGGTGGATAAGATAGTAAACCTGCCGCGCGACTCAAGAGACCTTCCCGACGAAAGGGTAGAGATGACGGTTCGCGTAATTACGATTAAGAAGTAAAAGATAAAAGAGAGACCGGTTTTCAATAGTGTACCCGCAAAGGGCTCCCCTGTATTTAAGGGGGGCTCTTTCTTTTTTAGACGAAAAAAACTTGCCGTATCAAAACAGACGTCTATTTAAGAAAGAGCGCGCCGGACGAGCGCGGGTATCCGAGCTGATATTTACTTGTATGTAGACGGTATTTTACGCTTGCAATGGATTTATGACTATGTTAAATTTATTTAATCGATGAGGTCTGTCGAGAAAAGTGGGCTTTCGCCCGCTTTTTTGTTATCCGGGTTCCTGCGTTACTTTACACGTTCGAGCCGGCGTTTACTCTCTGCACGGGTGCGGTAGGGATTTGTCTCCCTGGTCTATTCTGCCTGTTTATGCCCGTAGCGTTATGTGCGGAAACTTCAGACATTTCATCTCTTTTGTAAGTTTTTATATTGCTGTTTATACCGGCGGCAACTTGCGCGCGGCAGCAGAGCTTCAATCAACGCAACGGTTTAAGTTTTAACTTTTTGTCAGTACCGCGTAACTCTGCGCAGGTAGCAGTTCCTCCATTACGGATGCGCGCCTGACAGCGTTACTTTTTACAGTCTGCTTTTTTTCCGTTACGTTAAGCCTTGTTCATATAACTTAATTGGTTGGGAATATTTTAGTTGAAGACAACAGAACTACAAGACCGTGTTGCGGAGTTGGTCGCCCCTGTGGCGCAAAGTGCGGGAATAGAGCTTGTTGACGTGCAGTTCGCGGCGGAGCATGGCCGCAAGGTGCTGCGTATCTTTATAGATAAACCCGGCGGAGTAACTATAGACGACTGCGGGTCTATCAGCAGTGAATTGGCGGTGGCTCTCGACGTAGACGACTTTATTCCCGGCAGGTACTCCCTTGAGGTTTCGAGTCCGGGACTTGACAGGGCGCTTAACAAGATAGACGACTTCGCGAGGTTCGTAGGTTCTAAGGCGCGCGTGAAGACAACTCTGCCGATAGAGGAGAGAAGGAATTTCAGGGTAACTATAAAAGCGGTCGAGGGAGACGCCGTCTGCATAGAGGACTCTACAGGCAGGATATGGAAGATTGATATTGGAAAAATTGAGAGTGCGAATATTATCGCTGAATTTTGATAGCGCTGTAATTTATTATCTGGAGAAGCTGTGATGGGACTAAACCTGACAAATTTAATTGAGCAGGTAGGTAAGGATAAAGGAATCTCTAAGGAGGTTCTTGTAGATGCGCTTGAGACCGCGCTTTTGAAAGCGGCGGAGAAGCGTTTCGGGGCCGGTAAAGAGATAGAGGCCCACTATATGGAAGAGTCCGGCGAGATCGAGCTGTTTCTCTTTAAGACCGTTGTCGAAGAGGTGGAAGACGAAGACCTTGAAATATCGGTTAAAGAGGCAATAGAGCTTGACCCCGAGGCTGTGCTCGACGACGTGATCGGGGTAAAACTCGACTCTAACGAGTTCGGGCGCATAGACGCCCAGACCGCCAAGCAGATTATAATCCAGAAGGTAAGGGACGCCGAGCGCGATATCATCTTCAAAGAGTACAGTGAAAAAAAGGGCGAGATTATCACCGGCATAGTTCACAGGTTCGAACGCGGAGATATAATAGTGGACCTTGGCAGGGCAGAGGCTATTTTGCCCAAGAAGGAGCAGGTGCGGCGTGAAGGTTACAGGCAGGGCGAGCGTGTAAGGGGCATAGTGCTCGACGTGCTTAGCGAGTCGCGCGGGCCGCAGGTTGTAATGTCGCGTACCCACCCCGGTTTTCTTATCAAGCTCTTTCAAATGGAGGTGCCGGAGGTCTATGAGGGAATCGTCGAAATAAAGGGCGCGGCAAGAGAGCCCGGAGACAGGGCGAAGATTGCCGTACTTTCCAACAATATGGATGTGGACCCGGTAGGGGCGTGCGTGGGTGTAAAGGGTTCGAGGGTTCAGGCGGTAGTGCAGGAGCTTAAGGGCGAAAAGATCGATATAATTCACTGGTCGGACGAGGCCGCGATCTATGTAAAAAATACGCTCTCTCCTGCCGTTATCTCAAAAGTTATAACCGATATAGACGAGCATGCGATGGAGGTGGTTGTTCCTGACGATCAGCTCTCGTTGGCTATAGGCAAAAAGGGTCAGAACGTCAGGCTCGCTGCCAAGTTGACCGGCTGGAAGATAGATATAAGAACCGAGGCCGACGGTGTCGAGGCCTTGACGCCGGACGAGGCTTTGAGAAAAGAGATTGAAGCGTCGGATACCGTGCATGATATCGAAGACAGTACTGACGACAAGAGCAAGGCCGCTATCAATAACGCCTTGAAAGACGCCCTTAGCCGTAACGGCCTTTCCGAAGGGCCGGTTGACGAAGAGCAGGTTGACGAAGAGCAGGTTGACGAAGAGCAGGTTGACGAAGAGCAGGTTGACGAAGAGCAGGTTGACGAAGAGCAGGTTGACGAAGAGCAGGTTGACGAAGAGCAGG
>JAJRYL010000018.1 GCA_024275855.1 Deltaproteobacteria bacterium | reverse complement strand
TGGACAAAGCCACCCTGTGCTTCAGGTTGTTAACATACGCCTTCTGAAAGCTGCCATTACGATTAATAAGAGGCACGCAACAGCGGTGACAACAGGAAAGAGCAATGTTGTGGCCGAATAATTTTCGAGCGCTCCAATAGCTATTATATTTCGTATAGCGAAGAGTAAAAAAAAGAGCAGTGATTCGGAATACGGATGTATGTATACTTTTCTTACAGTAGGCCCGAACCCGAAAGTATCAACCGTTGTCAGGATAACAACGGCCCATAACGGGTCTGACGTAAAGTACCAGAGAGGCAACGACGACATTGCCGAGAGAAAAAAGAGCCGGTCCGCTCTGGTTATTCTAATATCAGCCCGTTTTATATAAGCCAATACCGCGATAAAGATTGTAATAACGCCTGAAACACCTATCGGCCATGCTCCCGCGCCTCCGTTGTCTTGAAGCTGTGCAAGAAATACTACAAAAGTTGTTGTACCCCATATAATCCATGAAAAGACATGAGGCTTAACTGTACCCTTGATAATTAAGCGGATATACGGAAAGTACGCGATAAAGGTGAGCGCAATGGCGATAATACCTAATAGGTCTTTATATGACATGACTCCTTAACTCTTCTTCGCCCTACGCAGTAGTGCGTTATTATCGCAGCATACGAAAACAGATAAAAACGGGGAAGCCTAAAGGCTTCCCCGTCTCTTACCTGCTCGAATATAAAAGAGAGGTTACGCGCCTTTAAAAAAGCCCTCTATAAATTGGTCGGTATCGTCTATAAGCAGGCCGGTAGCCTTTGCGCCGCTCTCTGAAAACTTTTTCGGCTCTAAATCAGCGGCAAGTTGTACGCCCGTACAGAGCGCAAAAGGCACAGGGTCTGACGTATGGGTCTTAAGCTCAACAGGGGTCGGGTGGTCGTTTAAAACAAGCACGGTAAACTCTTCGCCCGTTGCCCTTAAGGATAGAAGCACAGGAGCGACTATCTTGGAGTCGAAGTCCTCGATAGCGGTCATCTTATCTTCCAGGCTGCCCTGATGTCCCGCCTCGTCCGGCGCCTCTACATGGATACAGACAAAGTCTTTATCTACAAGCGACTTCATGGCGTAACCGACCTTGCCGTCGTAGTTGGTGTCTATATAACCGGTGGCTCCTGGCACGTTTATCACTTCCAGCCCGGCGTAAATGCCTATGCCCTTCATCAGATCTACCGCCGATATCATAGAGCCGTCTACACCGAAACGCTCTTTAATAGTGGTCATTTGAGGGCGCAGCCCCTGCCCCCACAACCAGATAGAGGTGGCCGGTTTTTTGCCATCTGCAATACGCCTTTTATTTACCGGATGAGCGGAAAAGAAGTCTTGCGACAAGGCCGTAAGCTCGGCCATTTTAACTGCTCCGGGGCCAACCGGCAAATGCCCTTCTATGGAACGGTCTGAAATATCGTGCGGCGGAGTGGCCTTAACGGTAGACACTCCGGCCGGAGCGCCCTCCCATACCATTAAATGGCGGTACGAAGTACCGGGATAAAAGCGTATGCCGTCGGCTCCCCCAATCTTTTTATCAAAATCATGTACAAGCTCACCGGCCTCTTCAGTGGTAATGTGCCCGGCGGAGTAGTCGTCCATAATAGTAGTTTCACCATCATCTACCAATGTTACAAGGTTGCACCTGTAAGCGACATCTGTAGAAGAAAGCTCAACGCCTATTGAAGCCGCCTCAAGCGGAGCCCTGCCCGTGTAATACCTGGCCGGAGAGAACCCTAATATGGAAAGATTGGCAACATCGCTGCCCGGCGGATACCCTTCGGGTACGGTGGCGTAAAGCCCATAGCGGCCCGCCCCGGCTATAGAGTCCATTGCCGGGGTCTTTGCGGCCTCAAGCGGAGTTTTATTGCCGAGCCTTTCAACAGGCTCATCGCTCATACCGTCGCCTATAAGTATTACGTACTTCATAAAGGTTCCTTTTATCGATTACAGATAGTACGAGACAGTGTATATTATATCGTAAGAAAGAAGAGACGCTATTAGGAAATGTCTATACAACCCGAAGAGGCCGCCCCGCGCCAAACTTTACAAAAGAGCGAAACAGCGCTTTTACGGCAATCAAACAGAGTATGAACTCAGCCCTTTAAATCCATAATCTTTAAAATTTTCTCTGTATTAGCCGGTACTTTCATTGGAGCCGGAGAAATCGCAAGAGCGTTATCAGGGTCTTTCAGACCGTGCCCGGTAAGGGTACAGACGACCGTATCTCCGTCAACCAGAACGCCCTCTTTCTTAAGCCGTATGGCTCCTGCAAGCGAGGCCGCGGAGGCCGGTTCGCAGAAGATTCCTTCACGTGCGGCAATGAGTTTATACGCGTCGAGTATCTCTTCATCGGTCACCGACTCGATAACGCCTCCTGACTCGTCTCGCGCCTTTACCGCGTAGTCCCAACTCGCCGGATTACCTATCCTGATGGCGGTAGCGATTGTTTCCGGAAACTCTACAGGATGGCCAAGAACTATGGGCGCCGCGCCCGCCGCCTGAAAACCCATCATCTTCGGAAGGTTCGAGATAAGGCCGTGCTTTTTGTACTCGTTGTACCCCTTCCAGTAGGCGGTAATATTTCCGGCGTTGCCGACCGGCATAAAATGATAAGTGGGGGCGTGCCCAAGATGCTCGCATACCTCGAAGGCCGCTGTCTTCTGCCCCTCTATCCTGTAGGGGTTTAACGAGTTGACAAGCGTTACCGGATTCTTTTCAGCTATTTCGACCACTATCTTTAAAGCGTCGTCAAAGTTACCGTCTACCTGCAACACTACCGCTCCGTGCATTATCGCCTGCGACAGCTTACCAAGCGCTATCGCCCCTTCGGGAATCAGAACGTACGCCTTTAGTCCGGCACGCGCGGCATACGCCGCTGCGGATGCGGAGGTATTTCCCGTTGAGGCGCATATAACCGCCTTAGCGCCCTCTTCGCGAGCTTTGGAGACGGCTACCGTCATGCCGCGGTCTTTAAAAGAGCCGGTCGGGTTCAACCCCTCGTACTTAAAGAGCAGCCGCAGGCCGCCAAAGATGTCATCAAGGTTATATGACTCTATTAACGGGGTATTCCCCTCTTTAAAAGTCGCTATAGCTTCGTCGCTTATTTCGGGCAGATACTCCCTGAATTCCCGTATAAGTCCCTTCCAGAGCCCTTTTCTATTCAGATGCACCGAGCGTCTCCTCTATCCTGATATAAACAACCTTCTCTTTTGTCACGTCAAGCTTCTCTATCTCCGCCACAGCCGCCCTAAGCTCCCGCTCAAGCGCGTGGTGGGTTCTTATAACAAGCGCCACGGCTCCGCCGACCTTGCGTTCGTGCTGGATAACGGAGTAGATAGATATATTATGGTTTCCGAGTATACCCGATATGCTGGCAAGCACACCCGGCGAATCGGTAACGAGAAAACGCATGTAGAACTGTACGTCCAACTCGTCGGTAGCCGTTATCTCAACTTTTGTTATAGCCTCCGGCAGCGTGGAAAGAGGGGCGGTTCTACCGATTGCGCCGCACCTGATATTTCTGCATATATCTATAATATCCGCGACTACCGCGCTCGCCGTAGGCTCCTCTCCGGCGCCAAGCCCGTAGAACATAACGGAGCCGACCGCGTCTCCGTGCATAAAGACGGCGTTATACGCCCCGTCCACCGTTGCGAGCGGATGGTCGGACGGTATCATAGTGGGGTGAACCCGCGCCTCTACCTTGCCGTCAGTAAACTTGGCTATAGCGAGAAGCTTTATAGTCAGGCCGAACTCACTTGCGAAATCGATATCGAGCTGGTTTATAGAGCGTATCCCCTCGGTATAAATATCCTCATGCGTAACGTATGTACCGTACGCTATGTTGATAAGCAGGGCTAACTTATGGGCCGTATCTATTCCGTCTACGTCGTATGTCGGGTCTGCCTCCGCGTACCCCTTCTCCTGCGCGAGCTTTAAAACGTCTTCGAACTTTCCGCCCTCGTTCTTCATCTTGGAGAGAATATAGTTTGCGGTGCCGTTGATTATGCCGAACATCGAATCTATGTTATTGGCAACAAGCCCCTCCCTGAGAGCCTTTAGCACGGGAATGCCTCCACCTACTGACGCCTCGAAACCTACCTCTACCGATTTTTTTGCGGCAAGGGTAAATATTTCACGTCCGTGCGTTGAGAGCAACGCTTTGTTGGCCGTAGCGACGTGCTTGCCGTTTTCGATAGCCTGCAAGGTAAGCTCTTTAGCGGCATTGGTGCCGCCTATAAGCTCTACGACTATGTCGATCTCAGTGTCGTCTATTATTACCGAAGCGTCCGGGACCAGCACGCCTTCTGGCAGCACGACCCCCCTGTCGGTAGTCGTATCATGGTCGGCAACCCTTTTAAGAACTATCTCGGCGCCGAGCCGCTTCGAGATAAGCGCCCCGTTTTTCTGCAAAACCTTAACGACGCCCGTGCCCACGGTACCGAAACCTATAAGACCTACGTTTATCTTCTTCATTCCATAATCCTTAGAGCACCCCTTCGAGCGCTTTTCTTATCCCGCGCGACGCCTGCCGTATACGGTGCTCGTTCTCGACAAGGGCCATACGCACGTAATCGTCGCCATACTCGCCGAAACCGATTCCGGGAGAGACGGCCACACCGGCTTTCTCCAGCATAAACTTGGAGAACTCAAGAGACTTCATATTCAAGGCCTCTGGAATCTTGCCCCACATGAACATAGTAGCCTTTGGTTTGGGTATATCCCAGCCCGCTTCTTTAAAGCTCTCGGCAAGCACGTCCCTGCGGTCTTTGTACATAAGGCGTATCTGCTCGACACAATCCTGCGGGCCGTTTAACGCGATTATTCCGGCTATCTGTATCGGCTGAAACATTCCGTAATCGAGGTAACTCTTTATTCGTGTCAGCGCGCCTATCATCCGCTGGTTACCGACGGCGAAACCGACCCTCCAACCGGGCATATTGTAGCTCTTGCTAAGCGTATAAAACTCAACGGCCAAATCCTTCGCCCCCGGAACCTCTAAATGCTCGGAGCCTTATAACCGTCGAAGACTATATCGGCGTAAGCGAGATCATGCACCACCATCATGTCGTGCTCTCTGGCAAAGTCCACGATCTTGACAAAGAAATCGAGTTCAACGACCTCTGTAGTCGGATTGTGCGGAAAGTTCAGTATAAGCAGCTTAGGCTTCGGCCAGGAAACCTTAACAGCCTTTAAAAGCTCATCGAAAAAATCGACTCCCGGATAGAGCGGAATACTCATAAGGTCGCCGCCGGCTATGACAACGGAGTAGGCGTGTATCGGGTACGTGGGGTTAGGCACGAAGACGACGTCACCCGGGGCTATTATAGCCATAGCGAGGTGCGAGATACCCTCTTTGGAGCCTATGGTAGCGACGGCCTCGGTATTCGGGTCGAGATCGACATCATAGTGCCGCTTGTACCAGTCGGTAATCGCAAGCCTTAGTTTATATATACCCTTGGAGGCCGAGTACCTGTGGTTGCGCGGGTTCTGCACCGCCTCTACCATCTTCTCGACTATATGCGGCGGGGTAGGCTGGTCCGGGTTGCCCATGCCGAAATCGATAATATCCTCGCCTCTGCGGCGGGCCTCGGCCTTCAACTCTATAACCTGATTAAAGACGTAAGGCGGCAATCTTTTTATTCTGTAAAAATCTTCCATTATCTTAAACTCGGCGGCTCTACCGTATACTTTAGCCGTACACGTATTTATTTGATAGTTATGACCGGACAAAGAGCCCGGTTTGATAAATTAGCGTTAATAACTGCAAGTGTAACTCGTGCGCCATAAGAACTTAGCACGAATATTAAAAGGCCCGATACTCCAAGTAGACATTAAAGACTACAGGCGCAACCCTTAAATATGAACAACGCACAGATGTTAAAGGCTCAGACTTTATAGATAGACGCTCCAGCTACAGGTGCAGTTCAGCATTGTATGAACTGCGCACGAACGTTCCCGAATAGACCTTCTCTATTCCTAAAGCAAGCCCGAACTCTTCATACTCCTTAAAAACCTCCGGCTCCACGTACTCTTTTACCGGCAGGCTACGCCGTGTCGGCTGGAGGTACTGCCCTATGGTAACGCTTTTACAACCAGCGGAATGAAGGTCTTTGAGCACCCGCTTAACCTCTTGCACGCTCTCGCCAAAACCGACCATTATTCCGCTCTTGCTCTTAAGGCTCTGCCCGTTACCATTAACGGAACAGTACTTCGAAGCCATTTCTATAACAGACAGAGACCGGATATAGTCGGCTTCGGGACGGACAACAGAGTAAAGAGACGGAACTGTTTCGAGGTTATGGTTGAAGATATCAGGCCCGGCTTCGAGCACCGTATAAAGATCTTTTTTTACACCCTTAAAGTCCGGGATAAGCACCTCTATTGTAATACGCCTGCCGGTAGCGGAATTAATCTCTTTTATCGCTCTTATGGCAGCGGCAAAGTGGCCGGCGCCTCCGTCAACAAGGTCGTCGCGTGTTACCGAGGTAAGCACAACATGGGCCAGTTCAAGCTCTACAACCGCCCCGGCAATATTGTCAGGCTCGTTAACGTCCACACTCTCAGGAGTCCTGCCCTTATCTACCGAACAGAAACCGCAACTGCGGGTACAGACAGCGCCCAAAATAAGAAACGTAGCGGTCGGTTTTGTAAAACACTCGCCTATATTAGGGCAACGTGCCGACTCGCAGACAGTATTTAAATTTCGCTCTCTTAAAATCTTCTTTGTATGATGAAGCGCCCCGGGATTGCCGAGCTTTTTGCGCGCCCACTCAGGAAGCCTCCGCCTGTTTACAACCACTGCAAAACCCCGTATCTTACTGCTTGCCGCTATTTGCCTCTATTTAAAACCTTCCGACAAGCCCGTTAAAGGACTCAATCCATCATCAGTCAAGATACCACCTTACAGGCCGAAATACAACGCTTAGCTGTCGTATAAAATCTATAAAAAGCACAAACAAAAGATAGACCTATAAGGAAGTAAATACAACAGACTTACAGGTGCCGTCTTTAATATAAAACTGAGCATGGCAGCCCGAAACTACGGCGAATAGCTCTTACTCATCGGCTTTCAAACATTGT
>JAJRYL010000289.1 GCA_024275855.1 Deltaproteobacteria bacterium | reverse complement strand
GTAACTCTTTACAATATTAAATAAAGTAGAATATATATTAAATTTACACCCCGAAACGGTAAGAGTCAAGAAGGCTGAACCATTGCAGCGCGATGTTTGGTATAAAGATGCGGCGGCGCAAAGAGAAGCGGAGCGATCTATAATTTAAAAGAGCAGCGGCAGTACTAAAATCGATGCCTTTAAAGATAAAAGCCCGCCGGTCTTTTGACCGGCGGGCTTTTATCTTTTACCACAAACACCTGAAAAACAATTAACTTTTAAACTTTCTTCTGAAAAAACCGAGTGCGCCAATACCGCTGCCAAGAAGAAGAAGCGTAGAAGGCTCCGGCACGTCAGATGTGGTAGTCGTAGTAGTACCGGAAGCCGCAGCAAGCGTACCACCCATTACATAGGCGTAATCGAGGGTTACCGACGAACCGGAAGCAAGCGCGCCTATATCGAACCCCAAACCGATAGTATAATCGCACGGAGAACAATCAACTCCGCCGGCAAGATAGGCCAACGGGTCGGTTGACCAGCTCTTTACTCCTGTATTATGCGCAATGGCCGAATTCGTATAGAGTCCAATAGTCAAACCAGTAAGAGAACCCTCGGCATGAACCCAGTCAGTCGGCGCAACATCGCCCGGGTCGAGGAAACTACCGTTACCATTGGCGTCGTACCCGCGTCCGTTAATGGTATTATAACTGCCGCCTGCTAAAATATCCGGATCCGGATCAAGCGCTCTGGCAAACGTTAACCCCGAAAGGTTCGTAAGCGCTGTAATGGTTGTACTTACGTTGATCCTCTGATCATTATTGTTGAAAAAAGTTTTGTTCGTAATTGTGTAAGCACTGCCATACGCTCCAGTGTATGTTACAAAGTGGTCGTAAGCTGAACTGGTGCTGTTGTCAACAAGACTGACGTTGGTAATTGCGCCGCTTACACCGGTAGGGTTGTTGTTGTTTACATTAAGGCCGGTCTGGTCCGAACGTACTGAAAATATTTCCCACGGATTACCGGGGGTCAGAAAATCTCCGGGAGGGGTCAGAAATGAACCGGTTCCGGTTACATCATGCCTTATTCCGGGAAAAGTAGTGCCTCCGGCACCGAGTGTTCCGTTAGTACTAACAGCGGTTAAAACATAGTTACCCGACATTGTAATGGATGCCGAATGCGCATTACCTGCGGCAAACAACAGACCAAAACAGGCAAGGATGCCAAAAAAACGTTTCATTTAATAAACCCCTTCTTCTTTAAAATTAGAATTATATCTATTGCAACGTATAACTCTAAATAAATGCAACTGCCGTGCCAACTTAAAAAAATATATTGCAAGTACCTGTTATTACGACATATTTTAAAAAAAACGACAACAATAAACAGTAGCCTAAAAGACGAAAGTGTAAAGAGTATTTACAACCATATTGAAAAATAGTGAAAAATAACTAAAATGCCCATAAAAAACGAACAGTTAGCGCAAAGAAGATTGTGTAAAGTTATTTTACAATAAGTTGGTGCGATTACATTCGGTATATAAACAGCAATGAAGCGAAATAAAAGTACGGGCGTTGAGGGAAAACCCCCCGGCGCCCGTAACTTTATTTCACCTGTTTTTTTTACAAGAACAGAACGGAACAGAAAGAGAATCAGGTACCCATATCCCAGGAAGCAAGGTACTTGGTCTGCTCTTTTGTAAGGGTATCTATCTTCATACCGAGCGCCGCAAGCTTTAACCGCGCTATCTCTCTGTCGATCTTTTCAGGTACGGTATAGACCTTGTTCTCAAGCTTCTTGCAGTTCTTTAAAAGGAACTCTGCTCCGAGCGCCTGATTGGCGAAGCTCATATCCATAACGCTTGCGGGGTGCCCCTCGGCGCTCGCGAGATTTATAAGCCTGCCCTCGGCAAGCACATATACCCTGCGTTTGTTCGGCAGCGTGTACTCGTCTACAAAACCGCGCGCCTCTCTTTTGTTCTTCGCGATAGCGGCAAGCTTGTCGAGCTGAAGCTCTACATTGAAGTGCCCTGAGTTTGCGACTATTGCGCCGTCCTTCATCTTCCTGAAGTGCTCTACGCGGATTACGTTGATATTACCGGTAACCGTGCAGAAGAAGTCGCCTATCTTGCAGGCCTCGGCCATAGGCATTACACGGAAACCGTCCATAACGGCTTCGAGCGCGGCCAACGGATCGACCTCGGTGACTATAACGTTTGCGCCCATGCCGCGGGCCCTCATAGCAAGCCCCTTGCCGCACCAGCCGTAACCGACAACGACAAAAGAGCTTCCGGCGACTAACCTGTTGGTGGCGCGCAGAATTCCGTCGAGCGTAGACTGCCCGGTGCCGTAGCGGTTGTCGAAAAAGTGCTTTGTCATAGCGTCGTTAACCGCGATTACCGGAAACTTAAGGAGGTTAGCGGCGGCGAGGCTCTTTAGCCTGATAACTCCCGTAGTCGTCTCTTCGGTAGACCCGACCATTGTCTCGGCAAGCTTGGGACGCTCGGAGATTATAGCGGAGACAAGATCGGCCCCGTCATCCATAGTCATCTGCGGTTTGGTGTCGAGCGTGGCGTTAAGGTGCTTGTAGTAGGTCTTGTTGTCTTCGCCCTTTATCGCGTAAACCGGAATCTTGTAGTTCTTGACGAGCGACGCGGCAACGTCGTCCTGGGTGCTGAGCGGGTTGGACGCGCAGAGCGTGACGTTTGCTCCGCAGGCCTTAAGGGTAATTGCAAGGTTTGCCGTTTCGGTGGTAACGTGCAGACAGGCCGCTACGTTTAGCCCCTTTAACGGTTTGCGCTTTGCGAAGTTCTCTTTAATACGCCTGAGTACCGGCATGTCCTGCTCCGCCCACTCAATCCTCTTCTTGCCCATAACGCTTAACGCAAGATCCTTTACGTGATACTTCATTCTACCTCCATAAGTTTTGGGAACAATTAAAAAAAAATCTATCTGCAAGACGAAAGGCTCTGTCCGGGTAAAACCCGGACAGAGCCGTCAAATAAGTACGGTTCTTTAGGCCTTAATACCAGCGCCTTCCCTCAGGGCCTCTACCTTGTCGGTAAGCTCCCACTTAAAGTCGTGGCAGACCCTTCCGAAGTGGCCGTAAGCCGCGGTATTTCTGTATATAGGTCTCAAAAGGTCGAGGTCTTCAATAAGCTCGTGCGGTTTCATGCGGAAATTGGCCTTCAAAAGCGCCTCTATCTTCTCCGGCCCGATAACTCCCGTGCCAAAGGTCTCTACCATTACAGAGACGGGGTCCGCTACGCCGATAGCGTAAGCGAGCTGAACCTCGCACTCTTCTGCCAGCCCGGCGGCAACTACGTTCTTAGCCATGTACCGCGCAAGGTACGACGCCGAACGGTCTACCTTGGAAGGGTCTTTACCGGAGAAGGCTCCGCCGCCGTGGGAACCGTGCCCCCCGTAGGTATCGACGATTATCTTACGCCCGGTTAAACCGCAGTCTCCGTGCGGGCCGCCGACTATGAACTGGCCCGTAGGGTTTATATGGTACTTGGTATCGGCGGTAATAAGCTCCGCCGGTATAACCTTCTTAACGACCTCTTCTATAATTCCCTCTTTCAGCTTCGCCTGCGTAACATCGGGGCTATGCTGTGAAGAGACTACCACGGCCTCTACCGTAGTAGGTTTGCCGTCAACGTACTTAAGCGTTATCTGGGTCTTGCCGTCGGGACGCAGAAAAGGCAGAATAGACTTCTTTCTTACCTCTGAGAGCCGCATCGCCGCGTTGTGGGCCAGCGTAATGGGAAGCGGCATAAACTCCGTAGTATGGTTGCAGGCGTATCCGAACATAAGCCCCTGGTCTCCGGCGCCCTGCTCATGCGTAGAGGAACTGTCAACGCCCATAGCTATATCCGGGCTCTGTGAATCCAAAGTGACCGTAACGGCGCATGTACGGTAGTCGAAACCCATCTCGGCGTCGGTATAACCTATATCTTTTATGGTTCCGCGAACAACGTCTTGAAAGTTGACGTTGGCCTTGGACGTAATCT
>JAJRYL010000288.1 GCA_024275855.1 Deltaproteobacteria bacterium | reverse complement strand
TTTGACGAGATACTTTCCGAGTTTTTACAGACACACCTCAAGGGCGAAAGCTCAGAAGTCTGCTGCACTACATTTGGCGTAGCCGCTACCGTTACCGCCAATCGCTGCACCATGACTAATCTTTCATGGGATATAGACGCGACTAAACTTAGCGCCAAATTCGGTTTTAAGAAGTGTATTTTGATTAACGACCTGGTCGCTACCGCCTGGGGTCTCTCCGGGCTCGGTAAAGACGACCTGTTTACTCTTCAGGCCCCGCCCGATGGCACGGTAAGCAACGGAACATGCGCTCTTATAGCCGCAGGCACCGGCCTCGGTGAGGCGCTTATAGTAGGCTCAGAGGCAACTTCGGGTATTACGGCGCTCGCTACCGAAGGCGGTCACGCCGATTTTGGCCCTATTGGCGACGTTCAGATAGAGCTTCTACTGTATCTGCGCGAAAAATACGGCCACGTAAGTTACGAGCGGGTTGTCTCGGGCACCGCTTTGAAAGATCTCTACTCTTTTTTTCTGAACAGGCGGGGTGGTGAAATTGAGCCGGAACTCGCGGCCCGTTTTGCCGCCGAGGACTCGGGGGCGGTGATTACCGAACTTGGATTACAGGGGGCGAAAAACGGAGACCGCGACTGTTTTGATGCGCTGAACCTTTTTGTCTCCGCTTACGGAGCCGAGGCTGGCAACCTTGCGCTTAAGTCTCTGCCCGTTGCGGGGCTTTATATAGGCGGCGGCATAGCCCCGAAAATAGTAAGCGCTATGGAGAGAGGGTTTATAGATTCATTTTCGGCCAAAGGCCGCTTCGAGCCGTTTATGCGCACCCTGCCCGTGTATATAATACTCAATGAGTCGACCGCTTTGCTTGGCGCCGCTATTCACGCCTCTTTCGGAGGCGGGATAAAAGAGTAGTTTTTTACAGTCAGGTATTGAGACAGAGAAGGCGGGTTCCGTATGTTACGGAACCCGCCTTCTCTGTCTTTACAGATAGATTAACACTCGCACTACCTTAAGTTACTTCAGGTCTCTACTTTCCTTTCATGTGGCATTTGTTGCAATGAAAGAGAGGGAAAGCCTTAGGGCTGTTGTGGCATCCGGGTGATCCGCAGAATTTCTTATTCATATTCTGCCTCATTGTGATGCTGTTGCCTCCGAGCTTTGCCTTAAATATCTTCGGGTGGCATGCCGCGCACTTGAATGACTTTTTGTGAAGTTTGTGCGGAAATATTACCGGACCGACTCCTGCTTTGTTCCGGCTGGTACCGTGCGACTCTATTTTTATCGAGTCCACAGCGCTAAGCGCTATAACCGGAACAATAAGCAGCATACAGGTTCCTATAAGTATGCGTTTAATCATGCGAGTTTGAGTTCTCCTACTTCTTGGACGTCTTTTTAGGTGAAACATGACATCTCGAACAGTCTGTCAGCGGAAAGGCGACCTTGTTATGACAACGTCCGCACCACTTTCCTTCGACAATGCCGATCATTGTCATGTTGTTCTGACCTGCAGCCGGAATAAAGATGCCGGGGTGACATACCTCGCACTTGAGCCAGTAGGTATGCATCTCGTGCGGGTAGATTACGTCGTCGACAAAGTCACCCTTTGCAACGATAAGTACGTCCATTTGCAGCGGAGGCATTTCATCAACGCCTGCTTTAAGCGCGTGCCTCGGTTTTATCAGGTTTTCACGAACGAGGCGTGCCCAGTCGATAAGGCCGTAACGGTCTTTTGGGAGCCCGTTGGCCGAAAGAGCCTGCGGATGCCAGCCCCTGCCTTTTTTGTACGACAGACTCGCCGGTTTGTTCGGGTCTCCTACGCCGGCCAAATTGCCCTTGGTATCAAGATAGATGACACTGCATGGGTTGGTCGGGTCTATCTTTGACGATTTCTTCCTCTTCTGCGCAGACTCCACATCACTGAACGCGCCGCTAACGGCTATACAAACAGTGAGAACGAGCAAGAAGAGGAGGGTGGTTTTAGTGTATCTAACGAATGACTTCATTCTAAATCCTCCTTTTCCCTCAGTTCTGGTTAGTAGGCGCATTGGGCTTGCTACCTTCGTAAGAGTGGCACCTGTCGCAATAGAGCGGTTCCCATGCGGTCATACCATTGTGGCACTTACCACAGAATTCACCCCTCATGATCTTGGACATGTTTATGTCGTTGGCACCTTTTTTGATAATAAAGATGTCCTCGTGACATACCTTGCACTTGAATCTGATTCTATGAAACCAGTGTGGGAATACCACGGGTTTCACGTTGGCCTTCTTCATACTCGCTGACTTGCTGTTAAGTACGATGTCGCCATACTCTGCGCTGCCTGTGGTCGGAAATATTAATCCCGCAGACGTAGCGACACAAGTCAGGAGGAGAATCCAGAAGCCTATTCTCTTCATCGATTTGCCTCCTAGCAGTGTGAGATACTACACTAATAAAATGTGGTTACAGTAGTTGCAATTATAGCTATCCGGTTCAAAGAGTCAAGCAAAAACTGAGCGCTTCTCCAATTAAGTGTCTGTTTGGTTTAACCGTGCCGTTAATCGTTTGGTTAATCGTTTGATAATATAGCGCTCTTATGGTAAAGTCCTCAATTATTTTACTATCTGCTACTCTTTATGGAGGAGAACGTTTTGGAGACGCTTGGCGACTGGAAAAGAGGCTCTTACTGCGGCGGGGTATCGACTGCCGATATAGGGACCGAACTTATTTTGATGGGATGGGTGCAAAGAAGGCGGGACCACGGAGGTGTCGTTTTTATCGATCTTCGCGACCGCGAGGGTATTGTGCAGTTGGTTTTCAATCCGGAAGATAATCCTGATCTGCATGCCAGGGCTCACGACCTGAGAAGCGAGTACGTGCTTGCCGTTAAAGGGCTGGTTAGAACCCGTCCCGAAGGTACTGTAAACAGCGACCTTAAAACAGGCGGGGTAGAGGTGGTGGTAACTGAGCTTCGTCTCTTGAACGACTCGGCTCCTATTCCGTTTATGATAGAGGACGACGCTGAAATAACGGAGAATACGCGTTTAAAGTACAGGTATCTCGACCTGCGCCGCCCTGTTTTGCAGTCTAAAC
Source organism: Deltaproteobacteria bacterium (assembly GCA_024275855.1). Lineage (GTDB taxonomy): Bacteria > Desulfobacterota > GWC2-55-46 > GWC2-55-46 > JADFVP01 > JADFVP01. The sequence goes on along the minus strand of JAJRYL010000288.1, from coordinate 507 downwards.
TGATACTGCGCCACAAGGTAGCTATGGCTACCCGAAACTTCTTGTCGGAAAACGGCTTTTTAGAGATAGAGACCCCGGTGCTTACAAAATCCACACCAGAAGGCGCGCGCGACTTTTTAGTGCCGTCGCGCTTGAGCGCGGGTCACTTCTTCGCGCTGCCCCAGTCTCCGCAGATATTTAAGCAGCTCTTGATGGTCTCCGGTTTCGACCGCTACTTTCAGGTCGTAAAGTGTTTCCGTGACGAGGATTTAAGGGCGGACCGTCAACCTGAGTTTACTCAAATAGACGCTGAAATGAGTTTTGTCGAGGCGGATGACGTTATAGATATTATGGAAAGGCTTGTCGCCGCTATCTTTAAAGTAGCCGGTGTTGAGCTTACCGCTCCCTTCGCACGCCTTACTTATGCCGACGCTATAGCCCGTTACGGGCTCGACGCGCCCGACACACGTTTCGGGCTCGAACTTGTCGACGTTACCAAAATAGTGGAAGGCTCCGGCTTTAAGGTCT
>JAJRYL010000287.1 GCA_024275855.1 Deltaproteobacteria bacterium | reverse complement strand
TTGTATTTATCACAAGAAGCGGCGTTTGCGTATAGTAAAAGAAGTACCTGTTGTACGCCTCGACGAGCCGCTCAAGGTACGACTCCCCTATGCCCTGCTCGTAATCGACATTTCTTATCTTTATTCTCTCAAGCAGCACGTCGTTGGATGCCTGAAGGTAGAGAACCAGGTCGGGTTTGGGAATTCTTGTATCGAACAGCCTGTAAACCTGCTCGTAAAGACCGAGTTCGTTCTCGTCGAGGTTCAGATAGGCGAATATTCTGTCTTTAGCGAAGAGGTAATCCGATACTACCGTAGAGTTGAAAAGGTCCTGCTGAAACATCTCCTTCTGCTGCTGGTACCTACTTATTAAAAAGAAGAGCTGTGTCTGGAAAGAGTACTTCTTCGAGTTCTTGTAGAACTTTTCAAGAAACGGGTTGCCGTCCACCTCTTCCGAGAGAGTTCTGCCTTTGAATTCGGCGGCGAGCAGCTCGGCAAGGCTCGACTTACCGACCCCTATCGGCCCTTCTATCGCTATATATCGCAGGTTTTCCATATCCTCATTCTTAATTCGTTCGTTATCAGAAATTATCCCAGGCAGTGGAAAAAGTCAAGTTCGCTCTCGGCGGGCTTCGTCAGGCAAGAGCGTATTTTAAGGTATTACGCCCTCTCGTCCGCTCTTCCCGTCTCCATCGATTGCGTAATATCCTCAAAAGCGAGGGCAAGCGCGGAGAACTCGCCGAGTGTAAGAGTCTCCGCTCTCCGTTTAGCGTCGATTCCCGCGCTCTTCAAGGCCCCGCTCACAATAGAAGTATCGAACCCGAGCCTTTTTAACGAATTGGAGAGCATCTTGCGGCGCAAAGAGAAGGCCGCCTTTACGACGCGTTTAAAGTTAACCGGGTCTCCGGTATCTACCCTCGGGAAGATACGCGGCACAAGAGAGATTACAGTAGAATCCACCTTGGGCGGCGGCACGAAAAGCGTTCTTTTAACCTCGAACTCCGGCTTTACGTCGAACCAGACCTGCATAAGAACCGATAAGGCGTTGTAGCCTTTTGTGGAGGGCACAGAGGCAAGCCTATGCGCCACCTCTTTTTGAATAAGGAGCACAATAGAGTCGAAGATATCCCGCTCTTCTAAAAAACGAAAGAGCATTGGGCCTGTTATATTGTACGGCAGGTTGGAGACCGACTTTATCTTTTTCGCTCTTTTACCTGTCCCGTCAGAAGCGAGTCCGAGCCCCTCTATCTGTCCGAACGGAAGCCTTACAATATCGCCCTCTATCAGAGAGAACCTCTCTTCGCGGGAAAACTTGGCTCTTAGCAATTCGGCGAGGTTTCTGTCTAACTCGACCGCCACGACCCTCGCTCCGGCCTTTAACAACTCTCCGGTAAGCGCGCCCCTGCCCGGCCCTATCTCAAGCACAACGTCGCCCTCTTCAACACCGGCGGTACGGACGATCTTATTCAACAGGTTTTTGTCGGTCAGAAAATGCTGGCCGAACCTTTTTTTTGCGCGTTTCAGTTCCATACGGTAAAACTCTTCTTTTAAGTAGCGGCAGGCAGCAGCCGGGTTGCGCGAGATTACAGTTGTATTATAAAAAAAGCATAGACCAAACCGTGACCCGACACACAAAGCAACGGTAGCACCCAAAGGACTTCAGACTTAAAGCAAACAGACATGAGGTGAAGCGTAATAGCGGGAATTAAAAATCAGCGAGGCCGGGTTTAGCGTTTAGGTTGAAGTCCGCCCTTTCACCTTTTTTCAGTTTCTGAAACCCGAGAGACGCGATCATCGCGCCATTATCGCTACAGTACTTCGGCGGAGGCAGGTAGAGGTCGAAGCTATTTTTATCACACTCCTCCCCGGCCTTGACCCGCAACCTTGAGTTGCAGGCCACACCCCCGGCCACTACAAGAGAGCTTACATTTACAGACTCCATAGCGCGTACTGTTTTGGTTATCAGCACATCCACTACGGCCTCCTGAAAGCTCGCCGCTATGTCTCTTAGCGCAGTATCGTCAATTCCGCCTTTGAGCTTTTTTACATACGTCAGAACAGAGGTCTTTACACCGGAAAAACTGAAGTCGAGGCTCTCTTTAGATAGATAGGCACGTGGAAATGTTATGGCCTCTCTATTACCTTCAGTAGCGAGCGAGTCTATGACCCTGCCGCCGGGGTAACCCAACCCAAGGAGTTTCGCGGTCTTGTCAAAGGCCTCACCCGCGGCGTCGTCAAGGGTCGCCCCAAGCACCCTGTACTCGCCGTAACCGGTCATAAGCAGAATGGTAGTATGCCCACCCGATACAACAAGGGCTACAAACGGAAAATCCGGCACTTCGGGTGCTTCATCAATCTCCTCGACCTCCGCCTTATCTATTAAAAAAGCGGCGTGGGCATGGGCAAGAATATGGTTAACCCCGACAAAGGGCAGCGAATTTACAAACGATACCCCTTTTACAAACGACATGCCGACCAGCAGAGACCCGACCAGGCCCGGGGCCTCCGTAACCGCCATGCCCTCTATATCCTTAATGGTAACACCGGCGGAGTCAAGCGCGCTTTCGACCACGGGTATAATCATCTCTATATGGCTGCGCGAGGCGAGCTCCGGCACGATACCGCCGTAGCGGCCATGCAGAGTGTCCTGCGAAGAGACTATAGAAGAGAGCACAACAGAGCCTTTAGGGCCGCTATCCACAACGGCGGCGGCAGTGTCGTCGCACGAGCTTTCTATTCCAAGTACAAGCATCTTTAATTCCTATACGGCTATACGCCCTGTACGGGCTTTTTGGCAATCTTTTTTAACGCTACCAACAGGGCCTCAACCTCTTCAACCGTGTTGAAGTAACCGGGGCTTACACGCACAGCGCCTTGCGGAAACGTACCGGCGTGGCGATGGGCGTCCGGCGCGCAATGCGTGGCGCAACGCACCATCATCGAAAAGTCGTTATCGAGAGCAAGACCTATGCTGTCGGGAGTTATGCCTTTTAGCGTAAAAGCCACAAGCCCCACACGCCTCTCAGGCTCTACCGGGCCAAGTATCCGCACGCCGTCAATAGACAGTAGCCCGTCTATCAAGCGGCCTAAAAGCAGCATCTCATACTCTCTTATCTTTTTAGAGCCCTCTTTTAAAATAAACTCCACTCCGGCATGTAGCCCGGCTACTCCGGGGGTGTTCATTGTACCGGCCTCAAGTCTTTCAGGTATCTCAACGTTGTCGTCGGGCCCGCCTGTACCGCCGTCTATCAGCGCAAGAGGCTCTACGCCCTCTCTCAAGTAAAGCAGCCCCGTGCCCTGCGGTCCGTAAAGCGCCTTATGTCCGGTAGCCGCAAAAAGGTCTGCAGACATAACCTCTACATCGATATCGAGAACGCCCGCGGTCTGCGCGCCGTCCACCATAAAGAGCAGGCCCGACTCTTTACACCTGCGGCCTATCTCTTCAACAGGCTGTATGGCGCCAAAGACGTTTGAGGCGTGCGTAATGGCTACCATGCAGGTCTTATCCGTTACAGCGTCCATTATATCATCAGGGTTCAAAACCCCCTCGGCATCCGGCCTTACCTTTGTAACGGAGACCGAGTTTTTTTCGAGCCGCCTCAAGGTGTTCGCCATAGCGTTGTGCTCTATAGCGGAAGTTACAACGTGTTGGCCCGGAAGCAACAGCCCTTTAAGCGCTAAATTAATCGCCTCAGTAGCGTTTTTAGTGAATACTACGCGCGACGAGTCCTTGGCGCCGATAAATCCGGCAACCGCCTCGCGGGCGTTAAAAAGAAGGCGGGCGGCGTCAATAGACATGCGGTGCGTAGCCCGGCCCGGACTGCCACCTATACTCATTAAAGTATCGCGCACTCTATCCGGCACAATATCCGGTTTCGGAAAGCTGGTAGCGGCATTATCGAAGTAGATTTTTTTCATACAACACAAACCTCTAACGGTTCTTCAAAAAGAGTCGGCAAAGAAAAAATATTACCACCTTTTTCCGACGATTGCATCTTCATATTTTATCCGCGAAATGCTTCGCTCCCTTCATGCGGGTAAAAAAACCGGAGGCAACGGGTATCGATATAAAAAAAGGAACGGGGCAGCCGGACGCTAAAGCGTCCGGCTGCCCCGTTCATAAACTGTCAAATTACAGACTGGCTTTCTTAAGCTCCAAGATCAGTCCTTTTCGATTACCGCCTTTACGACTCTGCTGAACTCATCGAACTTATACGGCTTGACAAGCACCGCTGAAAAACCGAAGTCTTTAAACTTGGCCATAACCGGGTCTCTTGAATAACCGCTTGAAACCACAACCCTTACTCCGGGGTCTAACTCTACAAGCTCGCCGATGGCCTCCTTGCCTCCCATTCCGCTTGGTATAGTAAGGTCCATTATTACCGCCTTATACGGAGCCCCCGACTCTTTGGCTTTTTTATACAGCCCTATAGCCTCTTTTCCGTCGAGCGCGAAATCTACATCGAAACCGAGCAGTTTTAACATCTCGCCGGATACGTCACGGATAATTTCCTCATCATCCATAACGAGAATTTTTCCTTCTTGCGACACTTTAGTCTCTCCGCGCGTAAACTGCTCAGGAACAACCTCGACAGCCGGAAGGTAGAGACTGAACGTAGCCCCCTGCCCGAGTATAGACTCTACCGTAATAGAGCCTCCGTGTTTTCTGGTAAT
>JAJRYL010000017.1 GCA_024275855.1 Deltaproteobacteria bacterium | reverse complement strand
GATAAGCGGCACTGTTCAGGGTGTCGGTTTCAGACCCTTTATCTACAATCTCGCGCGCGGATTCGGCCTTACCGGATGGGTTAAAAATAACAGGGGCGGGGTTGAAATCGAGGCGCAGGGCAAAGAGGTAGATCTCTTTGTCGATGCTATAAAATTCTCGCCGCCGCCGCTCGCGAAGATAAAGTATCTCTCCGCTCAAAAAATACTTCCATGCCTTGAGCCCGCCCCCTCTTTTACGATAGAACCGAGCGACGAACAGCAGAAAACTTCCGCCACGGAAATCTCTCCTGATGTATCGACATGCGCGGACTGCCTTAAAGAACTCTTCGATAAAAAAGACCGCCGCTACCTCTACCCCTTCATCAACTGCACAAACTGCGGCCCGAGGTACTCTATTATAAAAGAGCTGCCGTACGACAGGGCCAACACGGTAATGAACCCCTTTACCATGTGCGGGGCCTGCAAGGCCGAGTACACAGACCCCGGCGACCGCAGGTTTCACGCCGAGACCGACTGCTGCAAAGAGTGCGGCCCGGTTGTCCGGGCATTCAAAACCGGTTCGGGCAGACCTGAAATAAAAGAACAGAACGGCCCGACCGGCTACGGCGCGGTTAAAGAGGCGCAATACGCCTTGAAAGAGGGCGCAATAGTAGCCGTTAAAGGGCTCGGCGGTTTTCATATAACCTGCGACGCTGACAATACAGAAGCTCTAAAGAGGCTCCGCTCTTTCAAAAGGGTATCTACTCGAAGTAATGAAGGGTTCGGCAATAAGGCCTTCGCGGTAATGGCAGCGAGCCTCGAAGCGGCAAAAGGGTTCGCTCTGATAAGTAAAGCGCAAGAGAAAGTATTATCTTCAGGCTCAAGCCCTATAACGCTTTTACGGAAAAAACAGGGTTCTGAACTGCCCGAAGGGGTAGCGCCTAAAAACGATACGTACGGAGTAATGCTGCCGTACACGCCTCTGCACCACCTTCTTTTTTACGGTGCCGGAAAGGGCTTCAGGGCGCTTGTAATGACCAGCGGAAACAGAACCGGAAACCCTATTATAGCTGACAATGAAGAGGCGGTGAAGAGCCTGTCTGAAATTTGCGACCTCTTTCTCCTGCATAATAGAGCTATAGAGCAGCGTATAGACGACTCTATCGTGCGTGTTATTAACGGGCGCACCGCCGTATTCAGGCGCGCGCGTGGTTTAACCCCTACGACTATCGAAATCGGCGGGCGGATACCGGACTCGGTAGCCTTCGGCGCACAGCAGAAAAACACCTTCTGTATCGGCACCGGAAATACCGTTATACTTGACCGGCACTTAGGAGAGCTTGACACCGACCGCGCTATAGAGTTTCTGTCCGATTCTATCGACAACCGGCTTCGGTTAAACAAGGTAAGACCTAAGATAGTAGCGCACGACTCTCACCCCGCGTACTCAAGCACCCGCCTCGCCCTTGAGTACGCCAAAGCTAACTCTATTGCGCAGCAGCGTATTTTCCCGGTTCAGCACCACCACGCGCACATAGTCTCTTGCATGGCTGAGCACGGGCTGAACTCAGCGGTAATAGGCGTTGCGTTCGACGGCACGGGCGCGGGGGACGACGGCAACGTATGGGGCGGAGAGTTCATGATAACGGAGAGGGCAAAGTTCAAACGGGCGGCGCACTTTAAGTACATACCGATGGCCGGAGCAGAGCGCGCGGTTCAAGAGCCTTGGAGGATGGCACTTGCCTGCATACTCGACGCTTATAAAGAGCAGGCAGAAGAGGTGGCGGATAGAATACTTGTAAAAGTTTGTGCGAGAGAAAGAAGCGTAATTCTTAAAATGATCAGACAGAAGATAAACTCGCCGCTGACGTCGAGCGTCGGCAGGCTCTTCGACGCCCTCTCTTCTATTCTCGGTATCTGTAATCTGTCTACCTACGAAGGCGAAGCGGCAATAGAGTTGGAGGCGATAGCAGCAGCGGGTACTCATACGGGTGAAGAGAGCGGCGCCTTAGTGCCGTACGGCTACTCGATTATCGATAACAGCCCGGCTGTTATCGACACGGCCCAGATGATAAGGGATATCATAGAAGAGATAGGCAACGGAGTCAGCGTGGGGGCTATCGCGCGGCGGTTTCATGTGACGATAACCTCGATTATCACCGCTGTATCGTTGCGCCTTTCAAAAGAGAGCGGTATAACGAACGTCGTGCTCTCCGGCGGAGTCTTTCAAAACAGCAGACTCTCTTTACTTACAGAAGAGTCTTTACTCGACGCCGGACTTACCCCGTGGTACAACTGCGCAATACCGACCAACGACGGCGGGGTCTCGCTCGGGCAGATCGTGGTCGCGGCGGAGCGGTTTGCAAAACAGAAAGAAACGAGAGGGGATAACTGAAATGTGCCTTGCGATACCCGGAAAAATACTCTCCATAAAAGGCGATACGGCGCGGGTAGAGGTGCTCGGAACGGTAAAAAGAGCCAACATGTCTTTAATGGAAAACGCTAAAGAAGGTCAATACGTGCTTATCCACGCCGGTTTCGCGATAGAGTTCGTAGACACGGCAGAGGCCGAGAAGACGCTGGCCCTTATAGAGGAATTATGAGCAGAGGTACCGACATAAGTACGCCTAACTTTATTGACGAGTACCGGGCACGCAGCTCGACTGAACGCATTGTAGAGAAGATACACGCCGTCTCTACAAAAAAGATAACTGTAATGGAAATCTGCGGCACGCACACCCACTCTATCGCAAAGTACGGCATACGCGGCTCTCTGCCCTCCAACATCACCCTTATATCGGGCCCCGGCTGCCCGGTCTGCGTAACGGCGACCCCGGATATAGACTCTGTAATAGACTTTGCACGTACCAGGCCGGACGTTATTTTAGCTACCTTCGGCGACATGATGCGCGTACCCGGCACTTCATCGACTCTCGCTGAAGCGAAGGCAGACGGCGCGGACGTACGTGTCGTCTACTCGCCGCTCAACGTTATAGATTTCGCGTTAAACGAACCGGATAAAGAGGTGCTGCTCTTTGCCGTGGGCTTCGAGACAACCGCGCCAACGGTTGCCGCCACCATTAAAGCCGCCAAGGCGAAAGGTTTAAAAAACCTCTCGGTACTCGCCCTCCATAAACTCACCCCGCCCGCCATGCGCGCGTTGATGGACTCTGGCAACGTGCATATAGACGGTTTTATCTGTCCGGGACACGTAACCGCCATTACCGGCTCAAGCGCTTACGCCTTTTTAGCCGACGAATACAATACACCGTGCGTGGTAGCGGGGTTTGAACCGGTAGACCTTCTGCTCGGCATCTATATGCTCGTTAAACAGATCGAAGAGAACAGAAGAGAGATTGAGATAGAGTATTCGAGAATCGTACGGCCCGAAGGCAACAGAAAAGCTCAACAGATTGTAAAAGAGGTCTTTACCCCGACCGACGCTCTATGGCGGGGTTTAGGAACGATTCCCGATAGCGGCCTTAAGATAAACAAGAGCTATTTGGAATTCGATGCCGTGCGCCGTTTCGATTTCACAAGAGGACCAACACCTGAGTCGAGGGCCGAACCGGACGGCTGCGACTGCGGCGGTGTACTGAAGGGGGTTATAACGCCCCCCGAATGCGCTCTTTTCGCAGGTGTCTGCACGCCGGAAAACCCGGTCGGGCCCTGCATGGTATCGTCCGAGGGTACGTGCGCCGCCTACTACCGCTATAAGAGCCTTTAAGATCGATCATCCATATACAAAACGGGATTCACATCAATGAACGAAAAAAAAATTCTACTCTCACACGGCAGCGGCGGCATACTAACAAGGCGGCTGATCGAAGAACTTTTTTTAAAAGAGTTCGATAACCCGCTGCTAAGGCGGCTGAACGACCAGGCCGTCTTCTCACTCCCGCCGGGCCGTATCGCTTTCACCACGGACTCGTACGTAGTAACACCGTTATTCTTTCCCGGCGGCGACATCGGCAAACTCGCCGTCTGCGGAACGATAAACGACTTAGCCGTTGGCGGAGCGAAGCCTGAATACCTCTCGGCCTCTTTTATAATAGAAGAGGGTATGGAAATAGGCGAGCTTAAAAGAGTCGTTCAATCAATGGCTCTAACCGCAAAAGAGGCTGATGTAGAAATAGTTACCGGAGACACCAAGGTGGTTGAGCGCGGCAAAGGCGACAGGCTCTACATCAACACGGCAGGCATAGGCGTGGTTGATAACGGCAATTCGCCCGACCCGCTTAATATAGAGGCCGGAGACGTTATAATACTTTCCGGCACAATAGGCGACCACGCCATCGCTATATTAACTCAAAGAGAAGGCATTGAGCTTGAGACTGAGATGAAGAGCGACTGCGCTCCTCTGCACCGGTTAACGGAAAAGATGCTGAGCGTAGAGGGCGGAGGGCGGGCCATAAAAGCTATGCGCGACGCGACAAGAGGAGGAGTAGCCACGGTACTCGTTGAATTTGCCGTGGCCTCTAAAACCTCGTTTGTTATTCAAGAAGAACTTATACCGGTTAAAAAGAGCGTGCGAGGCGCGTGCGAGCTTTCGGGGTTCGACCCGTTGTACCTTGCGAACGAGGGAAAGTTAATAGCGATAGTGGCAAAGGAGCGAGCAGACGAAGTGCTGCGCAGCATGAAAAACCAGATGTTCGGAACAGACGCGGCGATTATAGGCACCGTAGAGAGCGCCAAACCCGGCACCGTAATACTTGAAACGGTAATAGGCAACCGCCGCCCGCTTGAGCCTTTAACCGGCGAGCAGCTGCCGCGCATCTGCTAAAGTACCCCCCTGCTGTCTTTACGGGCAACCGGGGTCAGTTCGTATAGCGGGCACTGCCCACCATCTTTATCTTCTGTCTTTTTTCGGTGGGCAGTGCCCACCCTACATACTGAGGCAGGTGCGTTCCGCACAGGAAATATTAGTAGTCGCGTCGCGCGACAACGTATATCAGGTACGTAAAACCTGCTTGCCTTTTTTACCAAAAACGCTCACTACCGGAGCGGCGCTCTT
>JAJRYL010000286.1 GCA_024275855.1 Deltaproteobacteria bacterium | reverse complement strand
CTACATGCGTCTGTTGAGGCTGCCGCCCGAGGTAAAAGACGAACTTGCCAAAGGTAGTATTTCAATGGGCCACGCCCGCGCGATACTCTCTGTAGACGGGCACGCTCCGCAGGTCGCTCTCTGTAAAAAGGTTGTAACTCAGGGGCTTTCCGTTAGAGAGACCGAGGCGCTTGGCAGCCGTATTACAGAAGGTTCCGGGCAAAAGAGCAGGCGTACGGCAAAAAAGGTGCAGAGCCCGCTTGAAGCGGAGCTTAGAGACCTTTTTCAGACAAAGGTGCATGTGAAAGATAAAAACGGCAGGGGTGCGATAGAGATACTTTACTTTACCGCCGAAGAGCGCGAACGAATTATAGAGATGTTGCGTTCCGTCGAGTGTTAATCCGGCCTTACTGTTAACAAGTTGGCCGGTCGGCAAAAGCTAAAGATAAAAATGCTGCGCTCTGTCGAGGGTTAATCCGGTCTTACTGTTAACAAGTTGTCGGGTCGGTAAAAGCTAAAGATAAAAATGCTGCGTTCCGTCGAGGGGTAGTTTCGGCCTTACTGTTAACGAGTTGTCGGGTCGGCAAAAGCTAAAGATAAAAGTGCTGCGCTCTGTCGAGGGGTAGTTTCGGCCTAAGTGTTAATAAGTTGGCCGGTCGGCAAAAGTTAGGTGAGTAGTGTCGGTCTCTTTCTTGCGGGCCGGTAGAAGCGGGCAGGTCTTTTTTAGAGCCGTGCGGCGTCTTTAAAGGTTTGCCCTGTTAGAGCCGGGATATTATAAAAAAACCTCTTTCCGCCTGAAGAAGAGTCTGGCAGGAGAGCGAATAAAAATGGGGAAGGAGATTTTTGGTCATGTCTCAAAAAGGTGAAAAGATAGGCGGCAGCGATGTAGTCGGTTTTATCGGCAAGGGCATGCGTGTAGAGGGCAAGCTCTTCTTCGATTATACGGTTCGTATCGAAGGTGAGTTTAAGGGCGAGATAGAGGCCGCCGGAAACCTTGTTATTGGCGAGGGCGGCTTGGTTGACGCAACCGTTAAGGTAGATACGGCTATTATTACCGGAGTTCTTAAGGGCGAGATAGAGGCCGCGAAGCGGGTGGAGATACAGTTTCCGGGGCGCATAGTCGGCACCGTGCGCACACCCAACCTTATTATCGGCGACGGCGGGGTGCTTGAGGGAAATTCCGTTATGCTTAAAAAAGAGGATAACGCCTTCACCTATACGGCCACATAATCCCTGTTTGCCGTTTATCTCTGTTATGATAGGTATAAAGCGGCGGCGCGGCGCTCAGGCGGACTGTTTACACTGTTTGAGGGTAGCCGAGCACCCGCTGTTGGCAAGGGTTTTTTATTAGACGACATATTTTATTAGCATAGGTACCTGTTGAACGTGTAGGGGCCGGTTTGGTAACAGGTTTTTTCTAAAACAGAACATCTTTTATAAAAGAGTGGTTTTATGCAAGAGTCTAAAAAGATATGGATGGACGGGAAGCTTCTCGACTGGGGCGAGGCGAACGTGCCAGTAATGACGCACGCGCTCCATTACGGCCTCGGGGTTTTTGAAGGTATAAGATGTTACGCTACCGAAGAGGGCGGCGGCGCGATCTTCAGATTAAAAGAGCATACTGACCGGCTATTCGCCTCGGCGCACATAGTTATGATAGATATTCCGTTTACACAGGCCGAGATAAATGACGCGACAGTAGAGACTATTAAGGCCAATGGGCTGAACGAGGGTTACATAAGGCCGATCGCTTTTTTAGGAGAGGGCAGCATGGGGCTTCTGCCCAAAGACAACCCCGTACGGGTAGCTATAGCGGCGTGGGCGTGGGGGGCGTATCTTGGAGAGGACGGCCTTAAAAACGGCATACGGGTTCGTGTTTCGTCGTATCTGCGCCACCATGTAAACTCTACCATGACCAAGGCCAAGATTACCGGCAGTTATGTAAACTCCATACTCGCTAAAAGAGAGGCCGTGGCCTCCGGTTACGACGAGGCTATAATGCTCGATACGGAGGGTTACGTCTCGGAGGGCAGCGGCGAGAATATTTTTATGGTTAAGGACGGGCTTGTAAAGACAACCTCGCTTACATCGGTTTTAAAAGGTATTACCAGAGACTCCGTTATGACGATACTGAACGATATTGGAACGGAAGTTCGTGAAGAGCGTTTTACCAGAGACGAGCTTTATACGGCGGACGAAGCCTTTTTTACCGGAACCGCCGCCGAGATTACCCCTATAAGAGAGGTAGACGGCAGAATGATCGGCTCCGGCACTCCGGGCCCCGTTACAAAAGAGGTGCAGAAAATTTACTTTAACGCGGTTAAAGGGGCAGACAAACGGTACGAGCGCTGGCTGCACCGTATATAGAAAAAGCGGTTGCATAATACTTGCTGAAATTTGTTGATATAAAAAAGCGGTTGTATAATATGTGTGAAGTTGAGGATATAAAAAATCTGTAGTTCTGTTATATGGCCGTGTCTGTACGCACAGTATTGAGAATTAAAAGCAGTTAAGGTATCATGGAACATCGAAGTTCCAAGCCGTATGCCGTT
>JAJRYL010000285.1 GCA_024275855.1 Deltaproteobacteria bacterium | reverse complement strand
TCTTGTAAAGAGACCCTTCTTCTCTATAGCCTCTACAATATGGCCCTTTGTAACACCGTTGCAACCGCAGACTATTGTCGAGTCCGGCAGGTCTTTAACGGAAAGCACGCCAGCCTCGCCGCCCGCCACGCCAAACAGAAGACGGCTTCTTCTTGACGAAATATCGGTCTCTTCGACCAAAAGGCCGAAAAGTTCCGGGCCGTCGATTACGTCTCCGTAAAGCAGCACCCCTTTAATCCTGTCTTGCGAGATAAAGAGCCGCTTATAGAGCCCGGCTGTTTTGTCGAGATACTCTATGGTTTCGTACCCGGCCTTTCCTGTTACGTCTCCGGCGGAGTAGAGGTTTACGCCCGGTACCTTCAGGCGCGCGGAGTTTGGCCTGTCGGTGAAGTAGAGGCTGGAGTCGCCCGCGAGATGGTTCGCCGCTACACGGGCCTGCTCAAAGACCGAAGCGACAAGACCGAACGTCTTGCCCCTGTGCTGCACGCACTCTCCTACCGCGTAGATGGCGGGGTCGTAGGTCTGCATAACGTCGCTTACGACTACCCCTCTTTCGCAGTAGATATTGGCGGAGGCCGCAAGCTCGATATTCGGCCTTATTCCTATCGACATAACGACAAGGTCGGCCTCTATGCTCGTTCCGTCGGAGAACTTTACGCCTTCGGCGCTTTCGGAGCCTAAAATCTCCGTGCTCCTTTTACCCAAAAGAACCTTTACACCAAGCTCTTCAAGATCTGCGCTCAAGAGCCGCGCGGCGACAATATCTACCTGACGCTCCATAAGGCGGTCTTCAAGATGCACAACCGTTACGGCTACGCCCATGGTGCTGAGGCTGTAGGCTACCTCAAGGCCGAGAAGCCCGCCGCCTATCACCGCCGCCCTCTTACCGCTCTTCTCTTTTGTTACCCCCGTTCTCTCTATAATCGCCTTTATCTTGTCTGAGTCGGCTATGTCTCTAAAACAGACCACGCCCTCCAACGCAATTCCCGGAATAGGCGGCATAAGCGCCTTCGAGCCTGTGGCGAGCACAAGCCTGTCGTACTCGAACTCGGCGCCGGTACCGGTAATCACGCATTTGCGCCTTCTGTCTATTCCGGTAACCGTACAGCCGCTATGCAGGTCGATACCGTTATCGGCATACCACTGCCCCGGACGCATAGATATATCGTCTACGTCCGTCTCTCCCCTTAACACCTGTGCGAGAAGCACCCTGTTGTAATTTACGTTCTTTTCGCCTGAGAGCAGGGTTATATCGTACTTGCCCGGCTCAAGCTCAACCACTTCGTCTACGCAGGCTGCCCCGGCCATGCCGCCGCCGACAACCACCAATCTCTCTCTTTTCTGTTTCATAACTCGCTTCCTTTTACGTCCGCCCATAAGGCTCTGAACCCTGCCCGACAGGAGTCGGAGATCTCTTTCAGGTTATAAAACCCTTAGACCCGACTACTTCAAACAGCCTGTTCGCCACCGGATAGAAGTCCGGTCTTTTAGCGGTTAAAAATAAAAAAAGAGGAACGCTCCGGCCTGTGGAGGATGAATCGTCAGCCGGGGCGTTCCTCTTGTCAGGCTCTCAGTCCGTCAACGAGCCTCCTGGTAAAAGAGCCATTAAAGGTCTGCGCCATGCCGCTAATAAGGAACATCTACTAAAAAAAAACTTAAGCGGTATAACCGGCCTCGCCATGTTCGGAGATATCGAGCCCCATAACCTCGTGCTCTTCACTCACTCTGAGTCCGACAAGACCATTAACCACCTTGAGTATAATATAGGTAGCTACCACGGCAAGCACTATTGTTGCAACTACTCCGGTAATCTGCGGTATCATCTGCCCGGGGTTGCCGAAAAAGGCCCCTTTTGCCCCGATAGAAGCGAAAAGCCCTGTAGAGAGAGCGCCCCATATACCGCCTATGCCATGAATACCGAAGACGTCGAGCGTATCGTCGTAACCTAACTTCGGCTTTAAGTAACTTACGGAAAGGTAGCAGAGCGCGCCGGCCCCGAACCCGATTATAATCGCCGAGACCGGCCCTACGAAACCGGCTCCCGGAGTTATGCCTACAAGACCGGCTACCGCGCCGGAGGCCGCGCCGAGCACGGTCGGTTTGCCCCTGTGCGCCCACTCTATAAACATCCACGTAAGTCCGGCAGCCGCCGCCGCGGTATTTGTAGCCACCATAGCCACAACCGCGATACCGTCAGCCGCAAGCGCGCTGCCGCCGTTAAAGCCGAACCAGCCGAACCATAAAAGCGCGGTACCGAGCAACGTCATCGGCAGGTTATGCGGAGGAGTGTGCTCCTTCGGGTACCCCTTGCGCTTGCCTATTACAATACAGACCACGAGTGCCGAAATACCGGAACTTATATGAACAACCGTGCCGCCGGCAAAGTCGAGCGCGCCCATAGTGCCTAACCAGCCCCCGCCCCAGACCCAGTGGCAGAGCGGGTCGTAGACAATCGTAGTCCATAAAATAGCGAAGATCAGGAGTGCCGAAAACTTCATCCGCTCGGCAAACGCTCCGGTAATAAGGGCTACCGTGATTATAGCGAAGGTTCCCTGAAAGAGCATAAAGAGCAGGTGCGGTATGGTGCCGTTGGCCTCTATGCCCACGCCCTGCAGGCCGAGGAAAGCGAAACCGCCGGCTATTCCGCCGAGCATGTCCGGCGCAAAAGCGAACGAGTAACCCCACAAGACCCACTGCACGGAGATAAGAAGAAGCATAATAAAGCTCTGCATCAACGTACCGAGCACATTTTTGCCCCTTACCATACCCGCGTAAAAGAGCGCGAGCCCCGGAGTCATCAGCATTACAAGGGCGGTGGAGATAAGTATCCAGGCCGTATCCCCTGAGTTTATAACCGCAGGCGCCTCTTCCGCATGCGCGACTATGGGCATGAGAAGATAGAGCGCCGTTAATAACAAAATCTTCTTAGACATCGTTGTCCTCCGTTAAAAGTTTCTTCACTGAAAGTTTTTACACATATTTTAATTAAGCAACTTACTCTTACCCTCTTCACACCATAAAACTTACGGATGAATCTGAAAGTCGGGATATGCGTTGCCGCCGTGCTCTCCTAAATCGAGTCCCTCACGCTCCTCTGTTTCGGTAACCCTTAGTCCTACCGTCTTCTTTATTATCGTAAAGAGGATATAGGACGCTACAAATGTCCAGACAAAACAGACCACGACCCCAAGTACCTGAACACCGAACTGATGGGCCGTAAAACCGGTTTCGTTAAAGATAGCCGCGGCCAGCGTACCCCACGCGCCGCATACACCGTGAACCGAAACAGCGCCGACAGGGTCGTCAACCTTTATCTTGTCGAAGAACAGAACGGAGTAGACAACCAGAACACCGGCGATTGCGCCGATAATAACGGAGCTTAACGGGCTTACGTTGAAACAGCCCGCGGTTATTCCCACAAGTCCTGCCAACGCGCCGTTGAGCGTCATGCCTATATCGGCCTTTTTGAAGACCATCCACGACGTCAACATAGCCATTATAGCTCCGGCGGCAGCCGAAAGGTTTGTGTTTACCGCTATTCTTGCTATATCGGTAGTAGCAGCCGTTGTAGACCCTGAGTTAAAGCCGAACCAGCCGAACCAGAGCAGGAATACGCCAAGCGCGGCCAGCGGCAGGTTATGGCCGAGAATACCGCGCGGCTTGCCGTCTTTACCGTACTTGCCTATGCGGGGGCCGATTACTATCGCCCCGGCCAAGGCCGCCCAGCCGCCTACGGAGTGAACAACCGTTGAGCCTGCGAAATCGATAAAACCTAATGCCTCTAACCATCCGGAGCCTTTGTAAAGACTGCCCCAGGCCCAGCTTCCGAAGACCGGATATATAATGGCGCATATTACGACGCTGTAACAGAGGTAACCGACGTACTTTGTCCTCTCGGCCATTGCCCCGGAGACGATAGTAGCGGCGGTTGCGGCAAAAACGACCTGGAACATCCAGAAGGCGAAGAGCCACGGATCTTTATCCTGAGCGTAATCGCTGAAGAAGAAGCCGCTCGTTCCTATCCATCCGTTCGAGGTTCCGAACATAATTCCGAAACCTACGGCCCAGAAAGCTATGGAACCGATAGAGAAGTCCATTATGTTCTTCATCATAATGTTTATAGCGTTTTTGGCTCTTGTAAAACCGGCCTCCACCATCGCGAAGCCGGCCTGCATTAAAAAGACCAGGACAGCGGCAACAAGGGTCCATAAAAAATCCATATTCCTCTGCACATCGGCTATTGTCGGTGCAGCGTCCTCTGCCATGCTCGTCGTTGAGACAAGGAGAAGGAGTCCTAAAACAACTATCAATTTTGTTAAAAAACCCTTCCTTTTCATCAAGTAATCCTCCGTACGAACCGTCATATTATTATAATTACCGGCCTTCAGGCCGAACTCTATACCGTATCAGAGCGCTTCGTCACCGCTCTCACCGGTTCTTATCCTTATTACCTCTTCTACAGAAGAGACAAAGACCTTACCGTCTCCGATAGAGCCTGTACGCGCGCCCTCTACCATCGCGGAGACAACCTGCGCGGCCATCTCGTCGGAGGTAATAACGGTTATCTTTATCTTGGGTAGGAAATCGACCGAATACTCGGCGCCCCTGTAAACCTCGGTGTGCCCCTTCTGCCTGCCGAAACCCTTAACCTCGGTAACCGTCATGCCCTCTACGTTAAGATCGCTGAGCTTCTGCTTTACGTCATCCAACTTAAACGGCTTTACTATCGCCTCTATCCTTTTCATAACCCGATCTACCTCCTGCCCTCTGATTAATTACAAATATAAAAGATGTCCCCACCGGAAAACGGGCAAAAACCCATAAACTGAGAAGGCGCCTTTGCCTCACTCTCTAAACCGTTACATGCGATGCTTCGCGAAACTCCGATTTTAAAACCCCCCGGCAAAACAGAATTGGAACCTGCCCGGAGTCTGTGCCTATTCTCAGGAACAGCGCCTTACAGGCACCGCCCGCTGAAACCTCGGATCAAGAGCGCGAACCAACCTCAGGGTCTTCAATGACCGTTAGACGGCAGCTTCATACGGCTGCGACATTGCAACCGGCCGGAGAGTTATCTTTAAGAGTCTACTCTCCATCCTGTTTTATATTGCAACTTCAATGCCATATACTCTCAACACCTGCCTGTCTTATCGAAACCACCCGATTCCACTACTTTTTTTCTTCTTTAGCGTATTTATAGACCCGAAAAACTGCCTGTCAAAAAAAATAAGTGCCTAAAAAACAAGCATCCTGCCTGCCGCTATGAGTAATACCGTGCAGAAGATGGACGAAAAAAGAGCAAGTACCTGCCGCTTTAAATCTTAAAGATTCACAGCGGTTAAGCTCTATAACCGTAACGTTCAATACAGAGGTTATTCACCGGCAAAGAGAAGCCCGCCCGGTAAGTCCGCTCTTTTACCGGCTGAAATAAAAAAAGAGCCGTTTGCCGGCACAACTGCCGGCAAACGGCTCTTTACAGATTCTCGCGGGTTTTTAAGTAACAGCCGACCCGCTTCTACAGCTTTTTGCGCCAACAATACCCCTGTTAAAAGGAGTATGTAAACTCTACGGCAAAGGAATCCGAAGAGTCCTCTGTACTGCCGTTAAAGACGTTCTGGTCAGAGTCGAGCCTGCGCCATTCGGCCAGAAGGCCCGCGCCATCGCCAAGAACCATTGTGCCCGCCACGGTAAACGCCCTTTGTGTTTCGTCAAGCGAGTTTCCGAGCCTGAAACCGTCTTTATCGTTAAAGGTATCGTACCTTAAGGTTACTCCGTACGTTTCGTCAAGGTCGTAATGGCCCATAAGGAGAAAGGCCGTCCAATCAGCGTCGGTGCCGGTAGTTACGAGGCTCGCATTATCCTCTGTGCCGGAATTGTACTCGAAACCGACAGTCAGATTATCGATCATAGTAATGGTAGCGTCTATATCGAAGACCGTTCTTTTATTTGTCGAAGCGGTACTCTCAATACCTGTAATTACCGAAAGACCGACGTTGACCCCAGGCATAGGGTTGATGCCCAGCCTGCCGCCTACTGTCTTGTTCTGGTTACCGTCGGCGTTATTGTCCCATCCGTTTACCACATACGCCGCTACGTCGAACATCGCGTTAACGGTGTAAGCGCCCATTACGCCGGTTAAGTTGGTCGGCACTCCGTTGTCGAAGACGAGAGCGTGGGAGTACTGGTACATATCAACGGGGTCGAGCAGCTCAAAACCTATAGGGGCGTTGAACTTACCAAAAGTTAAATCGACTCCGGTACCTATTTTGTCGAGCTTTACGGTAATATAACCCTGCTCAATAAGCTCCTCGAAAGAGAGGTCGTTTCCAGCCGTATCGGCGTCTACCGCCCTGTAGTTGATATCGGCTCTAAGAGAGACCGTAGCGCTCAGCTCTTTTTCAATATCTATCTCTACTTCATCGAGACTGAAGGTGCTGTTGGAATTGTCGGCTTTAGAGAAGCTTGCGTCCACAAAACCGCTGATCTTAGCCCCCGCGACATCCGACGCCGTTACAACAGGCACCGCAACGAACGTACCCATAACAAGTAACGCTAAACCGCCAAGTACATTTTTACAAAATAGTCTCTTCAAGTTTTCCTCCTTTAAGTGAGTAAAGCAGCCACAACAACAACCCGACTACAACAAAAAATTATAGAGCAAACCTTCAATGGCCGCTATATAATGTAAAGCGCGTGAACAGGCAGTAGAGAACAAACCCCGAAGAGACTTATTAAAATATATTCAGCTCAAAAGCCCCAGGAAACGCCTGATGACAACGACGCCGTTTTTATGAATTCCCGGCAACCTTCCGGCCGCTACCGACAGTATGGCCTCAGCGTCGAGTCCGGCGGCCCCTATCTCTTCGCGCCCTCTCTCTACCCAGTCTATAACCATCTCTACAGTTACCTCTAAGTGGAACTGAATGCCGTACCCCGCCCTGCCTACCCTGAACATCTGTTGCGGATACGTTTTTGAACTCGCAAGCAGAGCCGCTGCTTCGGGCAGGTCAAAGGTATCGCCATGCCACTGAAAGACGCTTAAGTCTCCGGTAAGCCCTCTCGTCAGCGGGTCTATACGCCCGTCCTCCGTTACGGCTACACTGTAAAAGCCGATCTCTGTAACCGTGCCCCGGTAAACCTTTGCTCCGGCGGCGCGCGCGAGAAGCTGCGAACCGAGACAGACCCCCAAGACGGGAACGGACTCTTTTAAAGCATGGCGAATTAGCCTTAACTCTTCGGTTATAAAAGGAAAAACCTCTTCTTCGTACACCCCCATCGGCCCGCCGAGCACGATGAGAGCCGCGTAACCGTCGAGCGTTTCCGGAATAACCTCGCCATTGTAAACCTCTACCGTAACCATATCGATACCGAGCCTTAAAAGCTCCATACCTATAATTCCGGGCCCTTCATGCAGCACCTGCTTTATTACAAGAACCTTCTTCATACCGTACTCTGCCCCCTGTATTTTAAGTGCCAATAGCTTAGCAACTTAACAGATTAGGCAGCGGTAATAAACAAAAAACCCGGTCGGAGACGAGATTATTTTCTTAACCGGGAATACCCGTTACGACGGCAAAAGTTCGTTTAGACCGACCGGTTCTTATATGAAATTTACTCTCTCAACTCTTTTCGAGCGTTATAATAACCGCCTCTGCGACCTCTTTCATCCGCTTGCGCTTGTCCATGCTTATCTTCCTGATACGGGCAAACGCCTCTGCCTCTCCAATGCCGTTGTGCTCCATCAACAG
>JAJRYL010000284.1 GCA_024275855.1 Deltaproteobacteria bacterium | reverse complement strand
CACAGGTTGAAGCAGGAGGTGGTTTTAGGGCTCGGCGGCGTGCAGATGCTGCGCACCCTCGGTTTTATGATAAAGAAGTACCACATGAACGAGGGGCACGCGAGCCTGCTGACGCTCGACCTTCTAAGCCGTCATAAAAGGGATATAGAGTCCGTCTGGGACGAGTCCCAGATATGGGACACGGAGAGCGTTAAGAGCCTCTGCGTCTTTACGACGCATACCCCCGTAGAGGCGGGACACGATAAATTTTCATACGACCTTGTTGAAGAGGTGATGGGCGACATAATTCCGCTTGAGATTTTAAAAGAGCTTGCCGGTAAAGACGAGCTTAACATGACGCTGCTGGCAATGAACCTCAGCATGTATATTAACGGTGTAGCGAAGAAACACGGAGAGGTCTCTAAAAACCTCTTTCCCGGTTACCAGATACAGGCTATTACCAACGGGGTGCATACCTTTACGTGGACATGCGAGAGCTTCGCGCGCCTCTACGACAAGTACATACCGGGTTGGGCCAACGAGCCGGAACTCTTCGTAAGGGTGGAGAAGATTCCCGAAGAAGAGATTTGGGACGCGCACATGGAGGCCAAGCGCAAGCTGGTAGAGCATATAAAGGACGTAACCGGCGTGGAGTACGACTCCAAGATTCTGACAATCGGTTTCGCGCGCCGCGCTACCGCCTACAAGAGGGCTACGCTGGTCTTCAGGGATATGGAGCGGCTTATAAGGATAGCGAGCAAGAAGGTTCAGTTCGTCTTTGCCGGCAAGGCGCACCCTAACGATACCGAGGGGCAGGGGTTTATACGCGAGATTTGTCAAAAGGCCGGGGAGCTTGGCGCCGACATTAAGCTCGTCTACCTTCAAAACTACAATATGGACCTTGCTTTAAAGATAGTCTCCGGAGTTGACGTATGGCTAAATACCCCTATGAGGCCGCACGAGGCGTCCGGCACTTCGGGCATGAAGGCCGCGCACAACGGCGTGCTCAACTTCTCGGTGCTCGACGGGTGGTGGATAGAGGGGCATATAGAGGGGTATACAGGCTGGTCGATAGGCGCGAGCCCGACGGGGGCTACCCTTGACGAAAGAACCGACGAGGCCGACGCGGAAGACCTGTACTCTAAACTCGAAATGCAGCTTATTCCGCGGTACTACGACGACCGGTTTATCTGGATAAAGATGATGCAGAGCGCCATTGGAATGAACGCCTACTACTTTAACTCGCATAGAATGATGAGAAGGTACGTTACCGAGGCTTATATACGGTAATACCTTCATCAGGCACTCTCCCTTGCGCTGCCTTGTTTATACGCAATAACAGCCCCCTCCCCCTGCCAAGCTCTTTTCATCTGTCCGGCAAATAACCTCAGGGGAGGGGTTGCGGTCTAAAGGCCATTTTCCCCCCGCTTCCCTGCCGCACCCCTTCCGATGTAACACTTTTCCTCTGTTTTCACGCACTTGCCTCCTTTTTTACGTTGTTAAGTTTTTACTCCCACAGCCGATAAATAGGGTATGTTAGTTATTGTCGGCGCTTTAGTCGTTACCTTCAGTATCCTTGGCGGATACGTCATGCACCACGGGAATTTAGCGATTCTCTATCAGCCAACCGAGTTTATTATCATTGGCGGAGCCGCTATAGGTTCGCTCATAATCGGAACGCCTGTTAAGGTCATTAAGGAAATCATCGGCAGTATCCCAAAGCTTTTCGGCAAGGGTTCGATCAACAAAAAAACGTACATGGAACTGCTCGGCATGCTCTACAATCTTTTTTCAAGGATCAGAAAAGAGGGGGTGCTTGCGGTCGAGGCCGATATCGAAGACCCGAAAAAGAGCAAGTTCTTTGCCGAGTATCCTACGATAATGAAGAACCACCACGCAATGGAATTTCTTATAGATAACCTGCGGGTCTTTGTCATCGGTATAGACCCTATGGAGCTTGAAGATATGATGGATGTCGAGATAGAGACGCACCACGAAGAGGCCGGGCGGGCGCCTGCTGTTATAACCGGCATAGGAGACGCGCTTCCGGGTTTCGGTATAGTCGCCGCCGTGCTCGGCGTTGTCGTAACAATGGGCAAGATGAGCGAGGGGCCGGAGGCTATCGGCGCCAGTGTCGCCGCCGCGCTTATAGGAACCTTTTTAGGCATACTGCTTGCTTACGGTTATGTCGGCCCTATAGGAAGCCTCTTAGCTGGAAAGGTTACCGTAGAGTCCAAGATATTCGAGGCCATAAAAATCGCCATTGTCAGTTTCGCAAAAGACCTGCCGCCGCAGATGGCGGTAGAGAGCGCGAGAAGGGTGCTCTTTAGCGATGTCAAGCCGACCTTCAAAGAGCTTGAAGAGAGCGTAAGAAAGAAAAAGAAGAAGAAAAAGTAGTATCGGCCGCGCAGGCTTAATACCGTGCGATACTATTTTTCAGGAGTTTGCAGATGGGGCAGCAGGACAGACCCATAATCATAAAAAAGATAAAGAAGAGCAGCCACGGCGGCCACCACGGCGGCGCGTGGAAGGTGGCGTACGCCGATTTTGTAACCGCTATGATGGCCTTCTTTCTTGTCTTGTGGCTTTTGGCCGTAATGTCTACCGAAGACACCAAGGCGGTTTCCCATTACTTTAGAAGTTATACCATCTTTTCCGGAGACGCGGCGGGAGGGGCCACGGGAATATCTCTTCTGACCGGAGACCCTGTACGGGTTACGTCCGATTCCGGCGAGAAGGATGCCGAACCGGTCTCGCTCGCCGAGGCCTTTACATATAACCTCAGCAAGAGTATAGAGGAGAACCTTGAGGAACTTAAAGACCAGATAGCTATCTTTACTACGGCAGAGGGCATACGGTTAGAGATTTACGAGCTTGGAGACCGGCCTATTTTCAATATAGGCAACGCGAAGCTGACCGACAGGGGGCGCAAGGCTCTGGCTATTATTGCAGAGGCTATCAACACTGTGCCCAACCGTATTTCGATTGAGGGACATACGGACAGCCGCAAATTCCCGACCGCCGAGTACACAAACTGGGAGCTTGCGGCGGACAGAGCGAACGCCGCGAGAAGAGAGATGGTGAAGAACGGGTTGGATGTCAAGAGGATTTCAAAGGTGACCAGTTTTGCGGACAACGTAATGATAAATGCCGACGATCCGTACGACGACTTCAACAGAAGGGTCAGTATTCTCATTGAGAAAGAGAGGAGGTAGTTTTAGGGTCCGCCTGAACTCCGATATTTTTTTAATAAAGTCTATGGCAGTTTAACTGAACCCCCGCCTCTAAAGAGCGCCGGGGTTTTTATGTTCTGGTATCAGGTTTTGAAAAAGATAAAGAGCTTGCTTACCGTATGTAAATCTTTTTAAATCGTATTTAGCTATATACCTTTACGTGGGGCAAAACGTATCGGACGTTACATGTTTATGGGGAGGGGAATCGTATAGGACGTTACATGTTTACAGGGGGCGGGTAAATTATATCGTGTAACTGCTTTCACGGAAGTTTTCAAATCGTATTTGGCGTTATATCTTTACGGGAGTTTTTAAATCGTATCGTGCGTTATATCTTTATGGGGAGGGGAATCGTATCGGACGTTATATCTTTAAAGAAGTTTTTAAATCATATCAGGCATCTGTTCTTATTCGAAGTTTTCAAAGTCCCGTTTACGTCAAACCCCGCTTTACTCTTTGAAATCGTATCGGGCGTAATATTTTTACGGAAGTTTCTGAAGTGTCACCAGGAAGTTTTAAACCCCGCGGGACTTTAAGAAAGCCTCAAGCTTGGCTCTTTCACGAGAGTCGAGGTGCATGGTTGAGAGGGCGAGGCCGGGGTAGAGTGCTTTCTGCTTGTTTTTATCGGCGGCCCAGACCACTTTGCAAACACAGCTGACCTCCGAGTCCGGTGTGTCGTCAGGGAGAAGAAATTTAACCTCAAGCAGCGTGTTGGGAGCCTCCGTCGCCGAGGTCTGAAGGTAGATTCCGCCAAGGCTTATGCTCTTGGCCTTCGCGTTATGGAAGCGGTTCATAAAAGAGAGAGATTTTGTCTTTTTGAACTTACGGAACCTGGCGTCGAGAGTAACGTCCAACCTTTGAAAAAGCCGCGTGTACGACTCTTCGTTCTCGGCCCTGTCTATGGTTATCTTTTTTCTTGCGGCCTCAATGTCGGCGTGAATATCTACGGCGGGCAGCACCTTGTGGATCTCGAAGACCTCTAAAACGGCAGGACTTACGTTAACCAGCTTATTTATTCCGCCGTGTTTTGATATCTCTACGCAGGCGTTCAGCAGTATGGCGATGCCGGAACTGTTGATGGAACTTATACCGTCGAAGTTCCAGATAAGGTTGACGCTTTCGGATGCCGTAGCGTTTTTTACTATCTCTTCAACCGGTTCGTGCGCTTCGTTGCCAAAGACCCCGGCCATATCTATAAGCGTTAACTTCTCTTCTTTTCTCAGTTGAATGTCGAGCATTTTTTATAAACTGGCCTTCTGTTGAATGGTTGAAGTCGTTAACTTTTTAATCCGCATAAATTAAAGTCTACCAACAAATCGAAGTAACTGCAAGAGGGCTTATACGTAAATTAATCTTCTCTTGTCGCAAGATATATCCGGCACTCCTCGCTGCCTATCCAGTCTATCTTCATCATGTTGGTCGCCCCGCGCATGCCTACCTTGGTGCCGGAGACTATTATTACCGTATCTCCCCAGTCGGCTTTGCCGGACTCTATTAGAGCCGCTTCGCCGCGGCAGATCATTTCGTCGGTATGGGTGCCGAACTCTATATGCAGCGGTTGCACGCCCCACAGGAGCGAAAGCGCACGGCACGTCCTCTCTATAGGCGTTAAGGCTACAATGGGTACCTGAGGCCGCAATTTTGAGATTATGGCGGCAGTGCCCCCTGTCTGGGTAAAGACGACTATAGCCTTGCACTGCGCTACGTGGCTTGCCGCCCGCGCGGCAGAGGCTATCATGTGGGCGAACGACTCTTTTGTTATTCCCGTAGCGTCCGATACAGGTTCTACCTCGCCGTAAGAATTCTCGGTTTCGGTGATTATACGAGACATCATCTCTACCGCCTTTATGGCGTTCTTGCCGACGGCTGTCTCGCCGGAGAGCATTAACGCGTCCGTACCGTCTAAAACGGCGTTTGCAACATCCGACGCCTCGGCCCTTGTAGGGCGCGCGTGGTCTATCATAGATTCGAGCATCTGCGTGGCGGTTATAACCACCTTGCCCGCACGGTGAGCGGAGTTTATTATCTTCTTCTGTAGCAACGGAACCTTTTCCGGGCTCAGCTCCACGCCGAGATCGCCGCGAGCGACCATTACGCCGTCCGCGCTAACGAGTATCTCGTCGAGCGCGTCTATCGCCTCGCCTTTTTCTATCTTCGCTATAATCGGAATCTCGGAGCCTTTCGACTTTAAAATCTCTCTTAACCCGGCCACGTCCGAAGCGGTTCTTACGAACGAGAGGGCGAGGTAGTCAACGTCGTGCTCAACGGCAAGCCCGATGCCCTCTATATCTTTTTCCGTAAGCGACGGCGCGCTGACCGCTACGCCCGGCAGGTTCATGCCCTTGTGGTCTTTAATAACCCCGCCTTCCACCACGCTGCACATAACCGTTTCGTTCTCTACGGTATCCACATGCAGCTCTATCAGCCCGTCGTCTATAAGAATGCGGTCGCCGCTCTTAACGTCACTGTTCAAAGAGGCGTAGGTGGTGGTTATATAAGTACCCTCGGCCTCCCGACCCTCGTTTACTATCTTTAAGCTCTGGCCCTCGGTCACGGTGATGGGCCCGCCGACGAGTAAGCCCGTTCTTATCTTCGGGCCCTGAAGGTCGAGCAGTATCGCTATATGGGTATTCAGTTTTGCCGAAACCTCTTTTATGTAAGAGATAACGACGGCGTGCTCCGCTAAGGTTGAGTGCGAGAGGTTG
>JAJRYL010000283.1 GCA_024275855.1 Deltaproteobacteria bacterium | reverse complement strand
GAGAAGCGCCGCAGAGATGGAGCCGCACCGCGTAACCTTCTACCTTATGGAGCTTGCCGGTTTATTCCACCCGTACTACAACCGCAACCGTGTTGTTACGGACGACGCAGGTACGACAGCCGCCCGCCTTCTGCTGTTAAAAGCGGTGAGCACGGTTACATCTAACGGACTTAGGCTGCTCGGTATCTCAACGCCTGAAAAGATGTAGAAGAGGGCTGTCCGGGGTTTAAAAAAGAGCGTACGGGCAAAAGTAAAGATGAAGATTAGAATTTACCGTATTTAAAAAAAAGAGTCACTTGCCGATAATATATAAAGGCGCTTAGCAGGTTAAAACCCGCTAAGTAGCATTTACAGCATTTTAAAAGCGTCAAGAGACCGGCGGTATCTTCAAATAGCAATGGAAACAACGGTACGGTATAGAGTATCTATGACATTTAAAAACTCTTAAGATTGACTTGGAGCAAGGCAGTGTGCTACCCTTGCTGAACTGATTTTTTTCAATATTTGTTCGAGAAACCTCTGAACGATTCTACCCTGAATTACTCAGAGACGACACTTCCATGTGTCGCAAAAAGTCTTAATAAATCAGGCATTATCTACTATGGTGGGCGTAGCTCAGTTGGTTAGAGCACCGGACTGTGACTCCGGGGGCCGGGGGTTCGAATCCCCTCGTCCACCCCATATTTTATGCAATGTGATTAAGAGGTTATCCTTTCGGGTAACCTCTTTTTTGCGTCTTCGGAAGTATAACCTAAACTATTTTTCTGCCACGTTGGCGTTGCTGTTAAGAATCTGCCTCAACCGGGGCCGCTCTTTCCCATCAGTAACCAGATAAAGAACGGGCCGCCGAGCAGCGCCGTTATCACCCCCACCGGAATCTCAGCCGGTGCGATCATCGTTCTTGAGATAGAGTCGCAGAGCGTTAAAAAAAGCCCGCCGAAGAGCAGCGAGGCCGGGGCCAGATACCTGTGGTCCTGTCCGATAACAAGGCGGCAGATATGGGGCGCCATCATGC
The DNA here is from genome assembly GCA_024275855.1 of Deltaproteobacteria bacterium. Classification (GTDB taxonomy): domain Bacteria; phylum Desulfobacterota; class GWC2-55-46; order GWC2-55-46; family JADFVP01; genus JADFVP01. Next base: position 2,059 of record JAJRYL010000283.1, on the reverse strand, counting down.
CTACAAAACCTATAGGGCCGCAGGCCGAAACCACGCTTCCGACCATTAAAGAGGTAGCAATAAAAACAGCGAGCCGTGTTCTGTCCACGTTAACCCCCCTGCTTATCGCTACCTCCTCCCCCGTAACCATTATGTTAAGCTCATTAGACAGGTATAGAAGAACAAGAGAGCCTACCGTTACAAACGGAAGCATATTGAGCACCGAGCCGTAACCGACAGCCTCTATCCCCCCCATCAGCCACCGTATTATCTGAAACGACTGTGTAAAATCGCTCATGTACTGGATAAAGAGAATAAGGCTTGAAAAAAAGAGGCTGACCGCTACACCGGCAAGCAGCATAGTGAGGGTAGAAAGCCCCTTTTTAAGCCTCGTAAGGCCGTATACAAGAGAGATAGCTACCCCGGCTCCTAAAAACGCGAAGATAGTCTGCCCTGAAAAGCCCAGGAGGGAGAACCTGAGACCGAGCCATATAGAGACAGTAGCGCCGAGCGCCGCTCCGTTTGCCACGCCGAGAGTAAAGGGTGTTGCGAGCGGGTTTCTGAACATTGCCTGAAATGCCATGCCGCTTAGAGATAACGCCGAACCGGCTACAAAGGCCGTAAGCACGCGCGACACGCGAATGTTCCAAAAGACGTTGGCTCCGGTGGAGCCGGAAAATATTTCACCCGGAGAGACCCTGATTATTCCGGTAAAAGGCGCAAGAATAAGAACGATAAAGGTAACGAGCAGAAGCGCGGCAATAGCCGTTCTCTTATACGCAGCCTCTTTAATCACTCTGCCTCCGGTACCACTACCGCCCCGCCTGTTTCAGGATGAACGGCAAAGGTAAATGGCTTTTCGAATATAGACATAAGGGTAGCGTTATTCATAACCCTCTCAGGCGTTCCGTTAAAAGCGACTCTTCCTTCTTTAAGCGCGAGAATACCATTGCTGAACAGGGCGGCGGTATTAATATCGTGAGTAACCGCAACCACTGTTGTTCCTTCTTCTCTGTTTATCCTTTTGAGTATACGAACTATCTCGTGCCTCTGTTTCGGGTCGAGAAAGGTTGTAGGCTCGTCAAGAAGCATAATATCGGCGGCCTGCGCGAGCGCTCCGGCAATAAGCGCCTTCTGCCGCTCTCCGCCGCTCAGGGTTGAGATGCCGCGCGCGGCAAACTCTTTCATACCGGTCACTTCAAGGGCGTTACCTACCGCGTTCCTGTCCTCTTTTCCCAATGCTGAGAACGGGCCGAGGTACGGATACCTGCCCATCGATACGAACTCTTTGACGGTAAAGGGCACAAGATGGTCGTTCGTCTGCGGCACGTAACTTATAAACCTCGCAAGCTCTCTGCGGGTATATCGGTTAACGGGCCCGCCGTTTATGCGCACGCTGCCGCTCCATGCGCTATTAACCCCTACAAGGCACTTTAAAAGCGTGCTCTTGCCGGCCCCGTTCGGGCCTATCACGGAGATATACTCTCCGGCGGCTACCGAAAAAGAGAGCCCCTTAAGTATCGCCGCGTCTCCGGAAGCGCCTTTTAATGAAAAGGCGAGGTTTTCTACCTCTATAACTTTCATGGTTTTCGATCTACCTCTGTTTTCCGGTTCGAGCCGTGCCGGGATGAACGGCATCCGCTATATCTTCAAGCAGCAGTATAAAACGGGTACCCGGTATGGAAACGTAACTGTTGCCAAGCACGCTTACCCCGCCGTTTTCAACCGCCTTAACCCCTTTTAACGCCTTCCACTCCCCGAGTATCGCTTCTCTGTTCCAACCTTTCTTTCTTAACGCCGGGACGAGGTCTATAATAACGTCGGGGTTTATGGCTACAAGCCCCTCCCTTGAGACCTTGGGGTACTTTATCCTTGTGCCGGTATATGCGTTAACGCCACCGGCAATGCCGATCAGTTCATCGAAGTAGGTCTTTCTACCGGCCACGTATACGGACTTTATACCTAAAATACCCATATCCCTTGAGACGGAGATAAGAACGCGCGGTTTGGGCAACCCCGCTGTTCTGCGCCTGACAGTATCGACTCTTTCTTTAAGCGCGCGCGTCAACTCACGCGCGCG
>JAJRYL010000282.1 GCA_024275855.1 Deltaproteobacteria bacterium | reverse complement strand
GCTTTCGTACTCTTCGTCGAAACCGTTTACCCTTAAGAGGTCGGCCTTGTAGATAGAGAAGTTAGAACCAAGCAGGCTGAAGGGGCTTTGCCCCCTGATGTAACCGAGCAGCCGCAAACTCTCTTCATAATACTTGAACCTGCCAAGCAGGCTCTGCCACACCCCCCAGAGCGTTACACCGTCGAAACGGCCTGAGGTTATCATACCCTCTGTCACTGTTTCGGATATAACCCTGTTCATCATTACACGCCTGCCGCCGAGAAAAGTACCGGGCTTGCGTCTCTTCCAGTGGGTCGCTAAAAAATCGGAGGCCACGATACAGTCGGCGTCGATAAAAACAACATACTCACCTTCCGCCTCTTCTACCGCGCGGTTTAGAATCCTGCATTTTCTAAAACCGGCATCGTCCTGCCGGATATGGCGAAGCGTAAATGCGGGCTTATACCCTTTAAGCCACTCTCCGACCTCGGGGCCGGAGCCGTCGTCGGCTATAATAACCTCAAAGTCCGTAAAGCCCTGCCGCTCAAGCGAACAGAGGACGAGCTTCAGGTAGTTGAGATAATTGTACGTACCGACTATTACCGTAAGTCGCGCCATCCGCTCTACCCGTACTCCTTGTCCGGGGCATTAAACCCCGGGTTGCCGCCGCCTGCCCTGCCGAGATAAAAGGCCGCCATATCACCGAGCTTCAAGGCGTTCAACTCTTCGCTCTTTTTTTCCCATATACCCATCTGTCTTTTCCCGAAGGTCTCTTTGCCGTTATTTTCTAAAAAGTCATCCTGCTTACCTATCAAAATTCCTTTTTGTAAAAGCTCGGAGCCGAAAAACTGAAAGGCCCACGAGTCGTACTCAACGGCCTTAACCTCCAACCCCGCCTCTTCAGCCAGCACTTTTATACTCTCTTCGGTATGAAGATAGAGGTGGCGCGGGCTATCGAGCCGTACCCAGTCCGTTGCGTACTGCCGCCAGGCGTAAGAACTTGAAAGAGCGAGACGCAGCAGCACAGTGCCGCCGGGACCGATCAGGCGGGAAAGCGCCGCAAATACTGAGGCCTGATCCGGTATATGCTCCAACGAATGGTGCATCATAACGAGGTCGAATACGGCCTCTCCGGCTACGGCCTCCAACCGCCCCTTCTTAATACTAAGTCCGTTTTCGTACAGAATATCTTTCTTTATAAAAGGGTCTATCCCGGAGGCGTTGTAATAACCCTCATCGCATATATTTAGCAACAGCTCGCCCGTACCGCACCCGACGTCCAATATCATCGAGTCCTTCGTTACTCCCGCGCGGGCAAACCATTCGTGGTGAACCGGAAAACCGAAACGCGACCTCGCTAACTTAGCGCCTATGCCGTTAGAGATTCCAAGCCTTGCGCCGGCTCTTCTAAACGCCCCCTTCACAACAGACTCTTTTAACCTTCTCTCCGATACTTTTTTATACGAGCCGTACTCATCTTTATAATAATTAAAAAGGTCTTTCGGAATCTCCTCTATCTGCAAACAGCCGCACTCTTCGCACTGAAAGTAGGTAAACAGCTCTGCGCTTGCGTGGCGCATGTCGCGCGCGTGCCACACCGGAAAATCTCCCGCGGCTTTGC
>JAJRYL010000281.1 GCA_024275855.1 Deltaproteobacteria bacterium | reverse complement strand
GTAGCCGGTAGAATAGAAGAGTTTATAAGCGCGGAGAGAAAAAAGAGGCGCAGGGTTACGGTTGCGGTGCTCGCCACCGGAGACCCGTTGCTCTTTGGCATAGCCGGTTTTATTATAAAACGTTTCGGCAAGCGGGGCGTAACCGTGCTGCCTAACCTTAGCATCGTAGCCGAGGCCTTTGCTATCATAAAAGAGCCGCGCGACAATGCCGTTGTTATAAGCGGCCACGGAAGGCCGATAGAGGAACTGTTCGAAGATTTTCCAACCGCCGACCCGAGACGCAAGATCGCGATTTTTACGGATAAAAAGAACAACCCGGGTAGGATCGCAAGCGTTATGTCAGGCCGTGCCGACTTGTGCGGAGCTGACAAGACAGGGTACGTGGCGCATGTAATAGAGTCGATAGGTACGGAAAAAGAGCGGGTGACAACCTCTACGCTTGCACTGCTCTCTAAACGTAAAAAGTTCGAGCCTTTAAATATCTTAATACTTATTCCAAAGGGCGTTCGTAAAAATCGCTCTGAAGAAGAATTAACGAAGGTTATCCCCGAAGATCCTTTAAAAGAAGCGGGCTTTTATAGAACCGGGATACCGGACAACCTCTTCACCTCTACGACCGGCATGATAACAAAGGCCGAGGTAAGGGTTGTAACGCTCTCCAAGCTAAATATCCGCCCCTCGGACGTTGTGTGGGACGTTGGCGCCGGATGCGGCTCGGTTAGCGTAGAGGCCGCTCGTCTGGCAAAGTCCGGCGCTGTTTTAGCGTTTGAAAAAAAGAGGGTTCGCGTAAACGATATAAAAAAGAACGTTCTCTCTTTCGGCCTCACGAACGTAAAGGTTATAGAAGGCGACGCTCCGGCTGTACTGAAGGCTTCCGGTCTCGAACGGCCCGACCGTGTTTTTGTCGGTGGCGGCGGCGGGGTAGGCGGCGTTGGAATCGACAAGATTTTACCGGTCGTGCTCAAGCGTTTGAAACCCGGGGGCATTGTAGTGGTCAACTCCGTTACGATAGAGACGGCGTCGCGCGCCTTCGCCTTTTTCGATAGTAAGGGCTGGGAGCGAGAGATGGTGCAGGTCTCCGTATCAAAAACAAAACCGGCCGGAGGGTTGAATATACTCTCGGCCTTCAATCCCGTCTTTATCATCACGGCAAGGAGCAGACTTAAATGAACAGAGCCGTTAACGAGCTTACAGGCACCTTTTACGGCATAGGTGTAGGGCCCGGAGACCCTGAGCTGCTTACCTTAAAGGCGCTTCGCATTATCAACTCCACAGGCGCAATCGCCGTGCCGGTTTCCAAAGAAGGGGTCAGCGCAAAAGAGTCGCGCGCCTTCAAGGTGGTGTCGGCAGAGGCGGATATAAGCGGTATAGAGCTGTTGGAGCTTTACCTGCCGATGACAAAAGAGAGTGCCCTTTTAAAGGGTTCGAGAGAGGCGGCGGCGGCAATAGTAGCCGAGAAGCTCTCTCTTGGCATAGACGTAGCCTTTATAACCATAGGCGACCCCATGCTCTACTCTACCTTCAGCTACCTTGTGCCTCTTGTTAAAGAGGCGGTGCCGGACGCCGCTGTTCGTGTTGTTCCCGGGGTCAGTTCCATAAACGCGGCCTCGGCTGTTTCGTCGGTTCCTTTGGCAGAGTCCGGCGAAAAGGTGCTTGTGGTGCCGGCGGCGTACTCCATAAGCGAACTGAGGCGCTGGATTGAAGAGTTCGACACCGTGGTTCTTATGAAGATATTCCGCAAGGTCGAAGAGCTTGTAGATCTGTTGATGGAGTCGGGCTGCGGCGCAAGCTCGGTCTTTGTCTCAAAGGTCGGCTGGCCGGACGAAAAGGTAGTGACCGACATAAGCACTCTTGGCGATACACGGCCCGACTACTTTTCTATGCTGATAGTGCGGCGTGGCCGATACTGCGGCGTGGCAGATACCGGAGCGGGTGAAGATATAAAGATCGATTACGGAAGAAGTTTGAGATGAGTTATAAAGATAAAAGAGAAGAAATGAGCGGAGCAAAGATCGTCAGTTTTGTCGGGGCCGGCCCCGGAGACCCGGAGCTTATAACGGTAAAGGGCAGGCGGTTGATCGAAGAGGCCGACGTGGTGGTCTATGCCGGTTCGCTCGTAATGGATAGGCACTTGCTCTTCTGTAAAGAAGGTGCAGAGGTGTATAACAGCGCGACTATGAACCTTGACGAAATTATCGACGTGATGGTGTCGGGCGTAAAGGCCGGAAAAAGCGTGGTGCGCCTTCATACCGGAGACTCCGCGATATATGGCGCTATCCGCGAACAGTGCGACCGGCTCGACAGTGCCGGAATCGGGTACGAGGTAGTACCCGGAGTTACCGCCGCGCTGGCAGCCGCCGCTGTTTTAAAAAAAGAGCTTACCGTGCCCGGTGTTACGCAAAGCGTAATAATCACCCGGATAGAAGGGCGTACCCCGGTTCCGGAGGCCGAGAAACTCTCTGCGCTCGCAATACACGGCGTTACTCTTTGTATCTACCTGAGTGTCTCTATGATGGACAAGGTAGTAAAAGAGCTTTCAACCGGTTACGGCCCCGATACCCCGGTAGCCGTTATCTACAGGGCGAGCTGGGACGACGAACTTACAATTACAGGTACGCTTTCCGACATAACGCGTAAGGTAGCGGACTCCGGCGTAGACCGCCACGCCATTATAATAGTCGGCAGGGCTATAGGTGAAAGACCCGACCCTAACGCCGAAGAGTCGAAACTCTACGACGCAACCTTTACACACGCGCACAGAAACGCTATTGACGCGGGGGCCGCCGAAGAGGGAGGTAAGACGAAAAAAAGAGGGCGGCCTGTAAGGTGAGGCGTTTACTCTTTATAACGTCGCTTATTATCTATTCGGCTCTTCTCGTTTACTTCTCTTTAGCCCGTATAGAGGCTCCGGACCCCGGTCTGTCGCAGATAGATAAGATATACCACGGAGCGGCTTACACGCTGCTTGCCCTGCTTCTGCTCTATTCTTTTAAAAGAGAGAGCGGGCTGCTTAAGGTCTTTTTTATTGCTACGGGTTTTGGCCTCTTGATGGAGTTTTTTCAGTACTTTATCGACTATAGAGACGCGAGTTTTTTTGACGCCGCCGCAAACGCGCTTGGCGCGGCGGCAGGAACGTACGGAGGCGCGTGGGTAAGGGAGCGTTTCGGGGGTTAGCCGCTGCACGTTTGCCGGGAGGCCGACGGTAAAGTGGTCTTTTCCCCTATTAGTAAAAAGATATAGAGCGGAGGTAAGAGAATGAACCTTGAAGAGATGACTATGAGCGAGTTTGCGGACGCGCTAAAAGGGACAAAGACAATGATACT
>JAJRYL010000003.1 GCA_024275855.1 Deltaproteobacteria bacterium | reverse complement strand
ATTTGCCTGCGGTCGAGCGTGGAGGTGAGCAGTACGCCGAGTTCATGAAGCGCGGAGAGGTGATTAACGCGGCTGTCGAGTTCGGAAAATATTTCTGCGTTAATAATTATAGAAGAAAAATGGCTGACTAATTTCCCAAGCCTTTTAAGGGCAGCCCTGCTCTCTTTTGGCGCCTCATTAGGAACAGAGAGAACGATAGCGCCGCAGACGACCCGTTTGAGCTTAATAGGCACAGACAGGTTTGACTCGGTATACGACTCTTTGTTGTGTTGCGCCTTGCCGGCGAGCAGGCACTGTTTCGCGGCTTCGCGGTGCATACCTCTTTTGCGCCCCTTTGCGGCATCGGTCGTGAGGGAGCCGGAGACCGGGTCGATAAAAAAGATAGCGCCTGAAGAGGCCGAGAAACCTTTTATGGCGATGTCGAGAAAACGCACAAGCAGGGTGGCTCGTCCGGTACGTCTTGCGGCAAGGGTACCGAGCGTTCGGTAGACCTCAAGTTCAAGCGCCTTGTCCCGGGCCTTTTTTTTATACTTTTCGACTCTCACCTGGCCTCTGTTGTTAAGTGCCGGGCTTCTATTTCTACCGCTTGGTTTGGGCTCCGGGGCCATACCTGCTCTCCTTCCCGGTTTTACTCAAAAGGAAGAAGCGGTCTACTGAGCGGCTCCTTTCTTTTGAGAGTTATTCAGAGCAAACTTTTTATGCCCTGTCTACACCCTCTTTTAACTTAGATACGAATTTTCCGACTTCGCTTAATACTCTTTTTTTGCCTCTTGTATTAGCGATAATATTTATTATGGCCGACCCGACCACTACGCCGTCGGCTGTTTTGCAGACCTCCGCAGCCTGAGCCGGAGTTGAAATGCCAAAACCGACACCGACAGGAAGCCCCGTGTGGCGGCGGGCTTTTGTAACATAAGAGGGTATTTTGTTAGAGAGTTTTACACGTGCGCCGGTTACGCCTGTGAGGCTTACGAAGTAGATGAAACCGGAGCCGACCCTTGCGACACGATCCATGCGGGAGGAGTCCGACGTAGGGGTGAGAAGAAAGATCAGGTCGATTCCAACAGCGTTGAGGGCGGCCTTAAGGTCCGCGGCCTCTTCGGGCGGCAGGTCTACAACCAGCACCCCGTCTACGCCGGAGGCGTGCGCGTTTTTAGCGAAACGTTCAAGGCCGTATGCGAGTATGGGGTTGTAGTACCCGAAGAGCACAATAGGTATCTCGCTGTGCCTGCGCACGTTTCTTACAAGCTTTAGCACACCGCCCGGTGTCGCGCCTTTTTTTAACGCCCTTTCGTAAGAGGCCTGAATTGTAGGGCCGTCCGCCATCGGGTCTGAAAAGGGAATGCCAAGCTCTATTATATCGGCACCGGATTTCTCAAGCGTATAGATAAGCTCTTTGGTCGTTGCCATGTCCGGGTCTCCGGCGCTTATGAAGGGGATTAGAGCGTGCCGTTTGCGGCTCTTGAGCCTGTTGAAAAGCGTGGTCAGCCTGCCCGGTTTTTTAGTATTCGTACTCTTTTCTACCTTTGCCATCTCTTGGCCTCTGTTCTTTTTTTAAATCGATATGTTGTATATCCGTTGCGAATATTTTAACCGTACGAAGTGAGTTAATCGGTCACTTCGTTACTGAGTTGTGCACCGAAAGCCTGCCGCTCTGTCTGCACCGAAAGCCTGCCGCTCTGTCTGCACCGAAAGCCTGCCCCGGAAAATCAGCCCGGAGTTAGAGTTTGAACTTAAATTCTTTAGAGACCGTTTCGAGGTCTTTGTCGCCTCTGCCGGAGAGGTTGATAATAATGATTTCGCTCTTTTTCATCTTGGGCGCGCATTTAACTGCATAGGCAATAGCATGGGACGATTCGAGTGCCGGAATAATTCCTTCCGTAAGCGTAAGCGTTTTGAATCCGGCAAGCGCCTCTTTGTCCGTAATCGCCTTGTACTTTACCCTGCCGGTATCGTGGAGCCAGGCGTGCTCCGGGCCTACTCCGGGGTAGTCGAGCCCTGCGGAGATGGAGTGCGTCTCTTTTATCTGTCCAAGCCTGTCCTGAAGCAGATAGGTCTTGTTGCCGTGCAGTACGCCCGGCGTACCGCCTGAAATCGAGGCCGCGTGAAAATGGCCCTTAAGGCCGTGCCCTCCAGCCTCTACCCCGACCATTTTGACGGTATCGTCGTTAAGAAACGGGTGAAAGAGGCCGATGGCGTTGCTTCCGCCTCCGACGCACGCTATCAACAGGTCGGGTAGTTGTCCGGTCTGTTTTTGTATCTGCGCGCGCGCCTCTTTGCCTATGACCGACTGAAAGTCTCTTACGAGCATCGGGTACGGATGCGGGCCCGCGACCGTGCCGATAATATAAAAGGTGTTGTAGACGTTTGTTACCCAGTCTCTAAGCGCCTCGTTCATGGCGTCTTTCAGCGTGCGGCTGCCCGAAGTAACCGGCGTTACTTTTGCGCCAAGCAGTTTCATGCGAAAGACGTTCGGCTTCTGCCGTTCGATATCTTCAGAACCCATGAAAACCTCGCACTCAAGGCCGAACATTGCCGCAACGGTTGCCGTGGCCACGCCGTGCTGTCCCGCACCTGTTTCAGCGATAATCCTTTTTTTACCCATTCGGCGGGCAAGAAGAATCTGTCCGATGGTATTGTTTATTTTATGCGCGCCGGTATGGCAGAGGTCTTCCCTTTTAAGGTAGATCTTTGCGCCGCCGAGTTTTTTTGTGAGCCGCTCGGCATAATAGAGCGGTGTAGGGCGGCCTGTATACTCCTGTAGGTAGAATTTTAATTCTTCTTTAAATTCCTTATCTACTTTCCACTTTTTATACGCTTTTTCAAGCTCTATAACCGCCGGCATAAGCGTCTCTGAAATGTAGCGGCCTCCGTATATGCCGAAGTGGCCGTTTTTGTCAGGTCCTCTCAAAATGATCCTCTTCTTTTCGTATTAAAATAGTTTTAAGTTTTATAAATTTCGGGCCCGTTCCGAAATAAGCCTTTATCTCGATTTCGCTATTTTAAGAAAGCGCTTCAGCTTTTCAGCGCTCTTTACTCCCGGTGCCGACTCTACGCCGGAACTTACGTCTACCGCGTACGGTTTTACCGTCTTTATCGCCTCTTTAACATTGTCCGGCGTAAGCCCGCCGGAGAGGATTAAAGGGGTGCCGTTTCCGGCTTTTACGGCTATGTTCCAGTCGAATGTTTTACCGGTGCCGCCGTGTGTGCCCTCTACAAACGTATCGAGCAGGTTGGCCGCTACGTCATACTTGCCGATACCGTTTATGTCTTTAGCGCCCGACACCCTGAAGGCCTTTATTACCCGCGCGCCCTTTACGGCGCTGCACTCTTTAGGGGTTTCGGAGCCGTGGAGCTGTACGGTATCTATTCCGCTCTGCCTGATAGTGTCGTTTATCTCTTTTACGGGCGAATCGACAAAGACCCCTACCGTGGTTACAAAGGGCGGCAGTTTAGCGAGTATGGCTTTGACGGCGCGCGGAGAAATGAAGCGCGCGCTTCTTTTAAAAAATATAAAACCGAGCGCATCCGCGCCGAAGCGAAGCGCGGTCTGTGCGTCTTCAAGTGTGGTGATACCGCACACCTTTACCTTAACACTCAATAAGTTCCCTCAGTTTAGCGCCTATGTCGGGCTCTTTCATCAACGCCTCTCCAATTAAGAAGGCCTTTGCGCCCGCAGTTTTTAATCTCGCGATATCTTCGCAGGTATGAATGCCGCTTTCGGCCACGACCACCACGCCGTTTGACGCCTTGGGCGCAAGCTCGATAGTCGTTTTCAGATCGGTCTTAAAGGTTCTGAGGTCTCTGTTATTTATACCTATAAGTTTGGCCCCCGCACTCAGCGCGGTCTTTACCTCTTTTTCGTTATGCACCTCTACAAGCGCTCCGAGGTTGAGCATCGCGCAGAGGTTGAGCAGGGCCCTCAACCTTTCGCTGCTTAGTACCGCGGCAATAAGAAGTATGGCGTCGGCGCCGAAAGCGCGTGACTCGTAAACCTGGTGTTCGTCTATAATAAAGTCTTTTCTGAGTATCGGCAGCGAGACCGCCTCTTTTATCTGCTTTAAGTACTCAATGGAGCCCTGAAAGTGTTTTTCGTCCGTTAAGACGGAGATAGCCGCCGCGCCGTTCGCTTCGTAGATGGCGGCGATTGAGACGGGGTCGAAATCGGCACGGATAACCCCTTTGGACGGAGAGGCCTTTTTAACCTCGGCTACAATGCGGATAGCGTCCGGCTTTTTAGGGTCCGAGTCGAGAGCGCCGAAAAAGTCGCGAGTGGGGTTCAAGCCCGCAATGCCCGCCTTCATCTCCCCTTCGATCCGTTCAAAGTCTATGCCCGCCTTTAGCTTTAAAAGCTCGTCCTCTTGCTCTTTTATTATTTTATCAAGCATAGTACCTGTTCTTTCTTTCTGGTGCGAAGATTCCGGTTGAGGATTTAAAAAAGCGTTTAGACGTTGGTTATTTCCTTGAGCTGTTCGAGTCTTTTTAACGCCTCGCCTGACCCGATCGATTCGCGGGCAAGCCCTACACTCTTTTCTATCGAGTCCGCTTTTCCTGCGGCAAAGAGTGCGGCTGCGCTGTTTAAGAGTACTATATCGGTCTTTGCGCCTTTTGAACCTTTTAGAATTTGCAGCAGTATAGCCGCATTTTCTACGCTGTCTCCGCCGAGCAGGTCAGCGGGCAAGCAGCGTTCAAGGTCGAAATCTTCGGGTTTTATCATATATGTTCGCATATTCGAGCCGCTCAGTTCTGTGACTTTTGTCTCTGTGGTAAGTGTTATCTCGTCAAGGCCGTCTTCACCCCTGACTACAAGCGCCCGTTTAGTGCCGAGGTTGTTCAGCACCGAGGCGAGTATTTCCGTAAGCCTCGGGTCGTATACGCCTATTAGCTGGCACCTCGCGCCTGCCGGGTTCGTTAGGGGGCCGAGCACGTTAAAGATGGTGCGAATACCGAGCGAGCGCCTTACGGGCGCCGCGTACTTCATGGCGCCGTGAAGGAGCGGGGCAAAGAGAAAACCGATTCCGGCCTCTTGTATGCAGGACTCAACGCACTTGACCTCAGCCTCTACGTTAACGCCTAACGAGCGCAATACGTCCGCGCTGCCGCTCTTTGACGATACGGATCTGTTGCCGTGCTTGGCAACAGTTACCCCTGCGCCAGCCGTTACGAACGCGGATGCAGTAGAGATGTTGAAGGTATTGGAGCCGTCTCCTCCCGTGCCGCATGTATCGACAATATCGGTCTTTTCTATGCCGGGGGTCTTTATAACCGTTGCCTTGGCCCGCATAACCTGCGCCGCGCCGGTTATCTCCGCTACTGTTTCGCCTTTTATCCTCAGAGCCGTTAAGAAGGCCCCGATCTGCGCGGTGTCCGCAGCGCCGGTCATTATCTCTTCGGTAACGGATACCATTTCCGTTTCCGTAAGATCGACACCCTCTACAACTTTTCCTATAGCCTCTTTTATCATTAGTAAAGAGCCTGTCCCTTATATCAAATCTGTAATACCGTTCGGTCTGCCTTGCGGCTTTTACAGGTCTATGAGGCCGCCAATTTGTAAGGTGCCTGCTTCCCGGTACCGTACTTGTTCCGGCATTAAACCTGTCTTTAAGGCCGCTCTGCTTTATAGAGGCCGACAAGCCACCGCACGGCTATCCGTAAATTCTCAGGCGGTTTTCTGTACGACTTTTTTTATAATAAACCGGCCGGTAATTTGTAAGTCCGGTTACTTGTAAGTCTTTAAAAAGTTGCCCAACAGCTCTTTGCCCGAAAGCGTAAGTATGCTCTCGGGGTGGAACTGTACGCCCTCAACCGGCAGCTCTTTGT
>JAJRYL010000280.1 GCA_024275855.1 Deltaproteobacteria bacterium | reverse complement strand
TCCATTGAGATTTTAAAATTTTGCCGGACAGAAAACCTGACCTCTCTGTCCTCTTTCCATAAAATAGACCTTTATTATAATGCTCTTTATCTTTTATTTCCAATATTTCCGCCCTTTAAGACTCTCTTAAGCGTAAAAAAAAAAGACCACAAGATTGACAGACGCTTGTTACACCCCGCCCCTACTATCTTGTTATTTTTTGCCAGAGACTAAAAAAGAGCGGTCTACTCATTTTTTTCTGAACTCCCGCATCACGGAAGCGGCACCGGGTTTATACCCTTAATATAGAGTAGGTACTTGAAACTTAAACCTGTCAATAAAGAGAGGATGAAACACTCGATTCAAAAGATCGTATCTGAGGTTTATAAATGTACAGGCATAACACCTAACCTGTTTAATGACTGAGGCCGCATAGTAATTAAAGATGATAAATTACAGTTTGGACGACCGCCTGTCGATATACAGGATATAAAGATTTATTCCATTAGGGAACAACGCTTTACGAGACCGGGTGGAGTTGTGCAAGAAGAACGGCGCGGTAAAACAAGTTGCCGCAGGTCGAGCAAAGACCGCAGGCGGACAGGGAACCGCCAGTACAAGGGGCTTGAACGCAGAAGAGGTTCTAACAGAAGAGCCGTAAAGGGACTTGCTATCGGCATACTGGCAGGAGCCCTTTTTTTAGGCGGGGCGGAAAAGGTAACCGCCGGAAGAAGACGCACAGACACGGTTTTGCCGCAAAATACCGAATTGATACTTAAACAGACACCTGTTAGCGCAACCGCGCTTCCAACGCTCCACGCTAAAACCTTTTACAGCCGCAGGCACGTACGACCGGCCACGGCCACGCAACCAGAGATAACCCTAAACGCTGCCGGGCAAACAGACCCTCTGGCTGTAAACGACGGTAACGCTCGTGCGGTTCCGGCAGGGATATTAAATAACTCGCAGCCGACCTCCCCTGTAGTAACAGCCGATAAAGAGGCAGGCGTTTTCGAGAGCGGCATAGAGGCCGGGTCGCTTTACCGGGTGCCGCGCGCAAGCGTAGAACGGGTGAAGCGCAAGGTCTACCTCGCACCCGGCCCCGTAGAGAATAAGGCTGACAGGATTGTTCTGGCAAGCCTACTGCCAAAAAAGAGCCGCTATGAAATGGTAACGCCCGAAAGCCCACTGCAAGCAGATACAGACGAACAAAAGAGAATAAAAGGCACGGCTGCCACAATGGAAATAGACGAAAAGAACAAGACTCTTACCGACCTCGACCTGCACCTTGCCTCCTACTACTCAAAGAGCCGCCTGCTGATTACCCGCCCGGGTTTTACCGACCTGTTCAATAAAAGCGGAGCCAAGCCCGAACCATATACCTCAAAGACATTCGACTTCGAATTACCTTCTGTTCTAAAAGGCGCGGCAGGCACCGGCTTTGTAGATGTAGGAGCGGCCCTGACTACACATGTGCTGTTACACGAATTCGGGCACCACGTAGTGGCGGACCATGTTGAGGCAACGGGCGCTAAACTCAACTTTCTTACATCGAAAAACGGCCAGTTCTTTCTCGCATCAAGTACCGTAGACTCTATTGACGAACGTTCGAGGCTTCCTTACAACATGGGCGGGGAATGGGCCGCAGACTTAACCTTCGAGTTTGCGCTTAACAGCTACAGGCGCAACCCCGACCTATACAACAAGTCGTTGCTCTTCTTAGCGGTACAGACCTGCTCTGGTACTCGCTCTACGCCTTCTACCTCTCCGACGGAAACATAGAGCTCGACCCTATCGCTATAACGACTTTCAACAACATTTCAAAAGAGACCCTTCTTTCGGTCGCCCTTACAAAAACCATTATTAACGCCTACAGAATCTATTCGGGCAACGATACGATTATTCCCTCATTCTCGGTGGACAAGGAATCGGTGTCAATAAACTTCACAATGATCTATTAAACCCCGCACGAACTTCCGGCAATTCCATATCCGGCACACCATTACGCTACTCTACAAAACAGAAGACGGCTGTTTTAATCGATACTATCCGCG
>JAJRYL010000279.1 GCA_024275855.1 Deltaproteobacteria bacterium | reverse complement strand
TAGAGCTTAACGCGGACTCTAAAGAGGCCGAGGAGCGGCGTTTAAAAGATATGTGCGAAAAACTGCTTGCCAATACCGTTATAGAGGATTACAGGATTGAGATAGAATAATTCTGTTGCCTCTGCTTTTTACCTTTAGCCGAGCGTCATAAAGGCGGACATCTTTTCCGGTATCGGGGCTGTGTTACACTAATGTGGAGCGCTAAAGATAAGTTCGGGGTTCGTTGCCGACAGATCGATAAAGAGATTATTAGGCAGAGCGATTTTACGGGTGCTTCGGCACTCTTATAGAAGATAAAGGTTTTCTATGAAGTTTGGAATTATAGTTTTTCCCGGGTCGAATTGCGACCACGATTGCTACCACGTTATAAAACATCTCTTCAATCAGCCCGTAGAGTACGTCTGGCATAAGTCGGATAATCTCGATGGTTTTGACTGTATAATACTGCCGGGTGGCTTTTCGTACGGCGACTACCTTCGTACGGGCGCCATCGCCCGTTTCTCTCCGGTAATGGAGGCCGTTGTAAAGTTTGCCGGGGCCGGCGGAATTGTAATCGGCATCTGTAACGGTTTTCAGGTGCTTACGGAGTTGTCTCTGCTGCCCGGTGTGCTTATGAAAAACAGGGGGCTTAAATTTATCTGCGACTTTGTAAATCTTGGCGTGGATAATACGGAGACAAGGTTTACCGGTACTTATGAGGCGCAAGAGACAATACGCATTCCTATTGCGCACGCAGACGGCGCCTATTATGCCGACGAGGCAACTATAAAAGAGCTTGAAGAGGGCGGACGAGTGCTCTTCAGGTATGTAAACAGCGAAGGTACGGTGACTGACGAGGCCAATCCAAACGGCTCGGTAAACAATATCGCGGGTATAATGAACGCGCGCGGAAATGTGATGGGCATGATGCCGCACCCGGAACGGGCGTGCGAGGAGTCGCTCGGCTCTACCGACGGGCGCGGGCTCTTTGAGTCCGTTATAAAGACTCTGGTGGTAAAGTAGATGGGTGAAAAGAGTAAATTCGAGACCGCGCTTGATAACGGGCAGTTCGCTATCACGGCGGAAATCTGTCCGCCGCGCGGTACCGATATAGAAAACTTTTTAAATAAGGCTCAACTGCTCAAAGAGTGTGTCGTAGCGGCCAACGTTACCGATAACCAGAGGGCGGTTATGCGCCTCTCCTCTTTGGCGGCCTCGTCGCTGCTTGTTACGGCGGGTGTAGAGCCGGTCTTTCAGATGACGTGCCGCGACCGTAACCGTCTTGCTATCCAGTCAGATCTTATGGGCGCTACCGTTCTTGGAATTAAGAACGTGCTGCTGCTTACGGGGGATCATGTCTCGTGCGGAGATCACAGGGGCGCAAAACCGGTTTTCGATCTCGACGCCGTACAGCTTGTGCATACAGCCAAGACACTGAACTCAGGAGTAAACCTGAACGGCATGGCGCTTAGGGGCGCAACGGATCTGCACCTTGGTGCGGTAGTCTCCCCGGACGCCGACCCGTGGGAGCCGGAAGAGATTAAGTTTGAGAAGAAGATAGCCGCTGGAGCGACCTTTTTTCAGAGCCAGGCGATCTACGATATGGAGAAGTTTAAAAAGTTCTTCGAAGGTGCAACAAGAGACGGTGTGAAGATACTTGGCGGCATACTGCTTTTAAAATCAGCCAAGATGGCGCACTTTTTGAACAGAAACGTGCCGGGTGTGGATGTTCCAGCTCACCTTATAGATGAACTCGATGGAGCGACGGATCAGCTTGAGAAGGGGATAGAGATAGCTTCGAGACAGCTTGGAGAGCTTAAGGGTTTTTGTGACGGCGCCCACATAATGGCTATTAGTCAGGAGGCGAGCGTACCCAAGATAATCGCGGGGGCATGATATTCAAGGCTTGTTTTTTATATAGTTCCGGCAGGGGCGGTATAAGCCGCGTGCCCCCCCCC
>JAJRYL010000278.1 GCA_024275855.1 Deltaproteobacteria bacterium | reverse complement strand
ATCCGGAAGATACGACAAGCTCTACGCCCTGCTGCTCTATATTGTATTGATAGCGGTCGCGTACGGCCCCGTGCTCTTCGCCTCCCGTTCGCTCGCCCCGCCGCTTCTTCAGCCCCACGGCGTTGTAGCGGGCTGGCCCGAGGGGTACACAGGGCGCGCGCCGGTTAACCTCTTCAATGTAGATATGGCGACACCGGCTTACTACGAATGGCCGATAAACAGGTTTGTAGGAGAGAGCTACAGAAATAAAGAGCTGCCGTTGTGGAACCGGTTTCAGGGCGCGGGCACGCCTTTGGCGGCGCAGTACTCTACGCGCGCCTTCTTTCCGTATCAGATATTAGAGAATCTCAGCCCGGTAAAGTACTGGGACTTTTTCCTGCTCGGACGTCTGCTGATAGCCGGTTTCTTTACATTCGTATTTCTAAGCCTTGTCGGGCTGCCCTTTGCCCCGGCCTTCTTATCAGGCGCGCTCTACATGCTTTCGGGCTCGCTAACATGGTTTATAAACCTCGAACAGTTCGCCAATAACGCAATGATGCTGCCTCTGCTCATGTGGTCGATCGAGCGGCTGGTAACAAAACGCTCTGCGTGGAACATGCCGGTCGCCGCGATAATGCTCGCGCTTACAGCCGTTGCCGGACAGCCTGAAATGGCTCTTTATATAATCTTTCTGGCCACGCTCTACTTTATTCTGCGCGCGCTTATGCTTATGAAAAAGGTTAAGGCGCGAAGGAGCCTGAAACGCTTCGCCCTCGCCTCAATACTCTCCATAGCCCTGGCCGCGCCGCTTCTTCTGCCCTTTGGCGAATTCATGCAGAACTCTCATAACATTCATCCGCCCGGCGGAGACATGGGTATCCGCAGCGTCGAACAGATAAGGATGCCTGCCTCTATCCTCACCCCTACAATACACTAATTTCCGCAAGACCCTGGTTTTATGCCCTCTGTTCCGCTCGCGCTTGAGTATACGCCAAGGGGCGAAGAGTACTACTTTAGAGTACTGCCGACCAACGGAGTGTGGGACTTTTTAGGAGGTTACTCCGGCGTGGTTATGCTCTACCTCGTCTTTGCCGGACTCCTCTCCCTGCCCTTTGCCCGTAAAAAACGGCTATGGCCGCTCCTGCTCTTCTTTGCCGGTTTCGGAGCGCTTATACTGCTTAAAAACCTCGGCATAGAACCATTCGTCCGGCTCGGGCGGCTTCCGCTCTTCGATCAGGTCTGGAGCCAGAGGTGGGCCGGGCCGACATGGACCTTCTCTCTGGCGGTCGGGGCGGGCCTCGCTTTCGAGACCATCCGATGCGCCTTCTGTTCTATAAAAGAGAAAGAGGAGCTGGCTGAAAACGAGGCGGCGTTGCAGCACTACGACTCGGAGGTTGAGACGAAAAAGAAGAAAGGCGCCGGAATACCCGCTTTTCTCGTTCCTCTTGCCGCGCTCGGCGCTGTCTTCGCCATGCTTATGCACCTGTTGCCGACTACCGTTTTACTGCTCTTTATAAAGTTCGTGCGTAAAAACGAATTCTTTCAGGTCTTCGGCCCTTCGTTCATACTCGGCTCTTTTCTCTCCGTTCTGTTTCTGGTTCTTGCAACTATTGTGCTTATTACCTATACAAGAAAAGGACGCGGCCTTTACGCGCTTATTCCCCTTGCGTTAACGGAGTTATGGTGGGCGCTGCCGCGCGGTTACTCTACCGGCTGGCTATACCTGAAACTTATTCCGCTTATTCTCGGACTCTACGTAGTTTTGCAGTTTTTTAAAGGACGGCGCAAGAGCGCGGTACTTACGGTACTGCTGCTCTTTGCCTCTATCATGCTCATCGACTACAACTCGCCACGCGGACTGCCAGACCGGTACGACCCTTTTACTCCCGCGCCTTACGTAGGGTTTTTAAAAGAAAACGCGCCCGACGCACGTGTAATCGCCGGATACGGCCTCTTATTCCCCAACTTCTCCTCCGCTCTCGGAATTAAAGACATCAGGTACATAAACTCTCTCGCCATAGACACTTTTCAGGACTATAGAAACTCGCACCTCCATGCGCTCCACCCGGTCGAGAACGAGTCGTCCTCGCTCTGGTTTACCGGCAGGCCCGAACTTTTTGTTCATGAGGGAGACGGAAATACTCTCTACAACCGTGGCATAGAGAAAGACTTTATTGCGCGGCTTCCGTACTATTCGCTGCTGTCGGTAAAGTACATTATACTGCCGAGCGCAATAGATATAAACGAGGTAGCGCTAAGAGCGAGCCGGATAGACGGAAAAACTCCGGTTGAGTTTCCTTCCGTCTACAGCGACAAAGCGGTCTCTATCTACGAAAACCCGACGGCGCTGCCAAACGCCTATGTAGTTACTAAGGTCAAACGTGTGGACGACTTTAAAGAGGCTCAAAAAATAGCGGGAACCGGCGACTTCGCTTCGGGTATTGCGGCGGTAATAGAGAAAGAGGCGCCTGCGGCGTTTTTATCCGCAAGGCCGGATACCGCTGCCGGAGAACTGAAAAAGAGAAGCGCTGCTGACACTGCTTCGGCCCGGATAAGACTTCCGGCAGGTTCAACCGCCCCGGGCGTTACGGTCTCTTTACCGGAGCCGTTTTCTGAAGATAGACCGGAACCGGTCGGAACCACGGCAAAAAAAGAGAAGGTGAAGAGCGCGAAGGTGCTTACCGAGAGCAACAACAGCGTTAGAGTAGAGGCGACGGGGCCGGGCCTGTTAGTGCTTACCGATACCTACTACCCCGGCTGGAGCGTTAAGGTAGACGGAGAAAGTACCGAAATCTACAGGGTAAACGGGGTTGTACGCGGCGTGTTCATCTCCGCAGGCAGCCACACGGTAGACTTTAAGTACCTGCCCAGGAGCTTCTTAGCCGGAGTAATTCTTGCGGGTATTTAGTTAATATCGTGCCTGTGGTACGGTTTCAGGTGCGAAAAAAGAGAAGAGGCCGGAGTTGAGGAAGAGGAAAAAGTGGCGCTTTAATATTCTATTTGAACCGGGAGTTCAGATATAGTACGCCATAGTAAGTAATATAGACTAATAAAAAATATAATCAGGAGGCTATGAAGTATGAGTGATTGTGGAAGCTGCGGACCCGAAGGCGGAGGGCCGCTTTCAAAAGGATTGGAACTGGTGGAATTTGTGAACCAGGCGCACGGCGGAACAATAGCTACGTCCCCGATACCGAACGGCGGTCTCGACGCGACGTGTCAGAGCTGCGGTACAGAATTTCACATGGTAACGTTCGTCGCCAAGTGTCCGTCCTGCCAGGGCGTGCATGCCGTATCGCCGCCACAGTGCATTGACGCGGCCAACATTCAGTTTGCCGGGGCGGACTATAAACTGCCGCAGGACAGATAAAGCGCAATACGCTTAACCGGCTGGTTGCGCGTATTTAAAAGAAAGAGCCTGCTTATTTCAGGTTCGTAGATTCAACGGACAGAGGCCGTAAGCGGATACCCGCTTACGGCCTCTGTCCGTTTATATACGTTTTCAAGTGATTCACGATATTTCAGGCTTAAGAGCAAAGACCGAGATTCTCTTCTATAACAGACCTTACTCCTGCCCGTCTCTCTCCTCCATTAAACTCCCCCCTAACGCGGCCTCTTTCGCTATAGACGGGCACGCCTCGCTTAAAAGGTCTCCCGCCGCGTTCAACTGGGCGTGCGAACCGATCATAACCAGAATATCGCCCGGCGCTATCTGATGGGAGGCCGGGGGGTTGGTAGTGGCGCTGCCTTTTCTTACAACGGCTATTACGCTCGTTCCGGTCTGGTGCCTGAGGTCGAGTTCGGCAAGCGTTCTGCCGGCTACGGCGCAGCCGGCCTCGACGTAAAAGGTCTCCATAAGCGACTCTTCGAGCACGCTCGTAAGGCTTGCCAGACGCTCCGTATCGACGGAAGGGGTTCGAAGCATAGCGTACCCCTCCTGTCTAACTATATCTATCTGGGTCTGAATAATGTTCTTCGGAATCCTGTAATCTTTCAAGACACGGGCGAATATCTCGACAGAGGTCTCGAACTCTTCGGGTATAACCTGATTAGCGCCAAGCTTATACAGGTCTTCCACCTCGTGCAGGTACCTTGTTCTGACTATTATAGAGAGCGACGGGTTGAGCCTTCTCGACGACTCCACTACCCTTCTCGTAGTAATGGGGTCGGAAATAGCGACTACAAGCATCTTCGCCTTATCTATATGCATCTTGCGCAAAAGCTCCGGGTGGGACGCGTCTCCGTAAAAGGCGCGGTGCCCTTCCGCCTTTGCCCTGCGTATCTTTACCATATTTATATCGAGTATAACATGCTGGATAGAGGTCGATTTGAGCACCTGCGCCAGATGCCTGCCGTTAACGCCGTAACCTATAATAACTACATGGTTCTTTGTCTCCTTCTTCTCTCCGTCTTCGTCTTTGCCGTTGTCGGCGTCAAGTTCGGCGCCCTTGCCGCCCCTTGCGAAGTACCGTCCGGCACTCGAAGCGACCGTAGAGGACCATTGAAAGATAAAAGGCGTTAGCGCCATGGTTATTACGGAAGCGGCAAGAAGCGACTAGTAGAGGTCGCGCCCTAAAAGCCCGTACCCCTCTCCCATCTTGATAAGAATAAATGAGAACTCTCCTATCTGGGCGAGCGAGAGCGCGACTACTATCGTATTTCTGAAACGGTACTTTAAAACCGTACCGACAAAGAAGATAACGATAGTATTAAGCACTATAATAGCGGCGACAAGCAAAAAGAGCTTCGGCAGATGGTACAGAACGTACTTGAAGTCGAGCAGCATACCGATGGAGATAAAGAAGAGAGAGGCGAAGGTATCTCTAAAGGGGATTACCTCGGCTACTATCTGATGCGAGTACTCGGACTCAGAGATAACTATACCCGCTATAAATGCGCCGAGCGCGAGCGAGAGGCCGAATATTGATGTAAGCCACGCGGTGCCGAGACAGGCGAGCAGAATGGTTAAGATAAAGATTTCGCGGTTGCGGAGTTTTACGACAGCCTCGAAAATACGCGGTATTACAACGGCCACAACAGCCACTATAACGGCAAAAGAGAGCAGCGAGAACAGAAGCCCGACAATAATCCCTGATGTAGAGGCGGTTGACTCCCCCCCTATGCTCTGAAGAACCATAACCATAAGCACAACGCAGATATCCTGAAAAAGCAGAATGCCTACGGTCATATTGCCGTACTCGGAATTGACCTGCCCTTTGTCAACAAGCAATTTTAAGACAATGGCGGTAGAGGAGAGGGTTACGACAAACCCGAGCAGAAGCGAGACCACAAAGGAGAAATCGAATAAAAGCCCCACGCCAAGCGTAATAAGAAGGGTTAAAGAGACCTGAAGCCCGCCGCCGAGCACAGCCTCTCTGCGGATATTGAGCATCTTCGTCATGGAGAATTCGAGACCGATTGTAAACAGAAGCAGCACTATGCCTATCTGGCTGAGTGTCTCGACATCGTGCGCGTCGTGAACGAGCCCAAGCCCGTAAGGCCCGATCAGAACCCCGGCGATCAGAAAACCGAGCACAGTCGGAAGCCCGACCCGGGTCAGCAGTATGATGATAGGTATGGAGACTACCATCAGCACTACTATGTCTCTAAGAAGCGGAATATTCTCCACGGGTAACTCTCCAAACCTCTAAATATTTAACGATCAGGAAGAATGGTAACATTACACCTGTTTTTACGTAGTACTAAAAAGCAGCCCTTTTACGCGGCTGTTACAGGGCCGCAAATAAAAAAGAGACCGTAACGGAAAAACTTCCAGATCGCGGTCTCTTCCTTGTAAAGAGTCGATTAAAGTATCGTGCCACAGGAGCGGGGCGGAAAAACCTCTTTATTCAAGAGTCCGGCTTCTCTTTAGAGTCCGGGTTGGCGGAGTCTCCGGTCTCGTCGTCCGCTTCAGACCCATCTCCGGCCTCTTCTGTTTCAGCTTCATCTCCGGCCTCTTCGGCTTCAGCGTCGTCTTCGGTTTCAGCTTCATCTCCGGCCTCTGTACCGCTACCGGCTTCTTCGTCTGCCCCGTCTTCGTCTTCCATATCGTCTTCCATATCGTCTTCGGCCCCGGCGGCATCAGCGTCGTCTTCGGCTTCGGTATCGTCTTCGGCCTCAGTTTCAACATCGCCTTCACCGGCCCCGGCGGCCTCATCGGCATCGTCCGGCGCATCAACCCCTTCACCGAAATCATCAGCCTGCGGGTCTCCGGCAATACCGAGGGTATCGTCGTCAAGTTCGTCAGGCTCTTCTTCGTACCAGCTGCCGGTCTCTTTAGCGGAAACCTCTACCATATCCTCTTCGTCGTCGGTTTCGGCATACGCCTCTTTCGATACCGCGGCAGGCCACGCGCCCTCTTCGGCGCCGCCGACCCCGTCGTCGGTCTCATGTTCGCTGGTCTGCTCTATCTCTATCTCTATATTGGCGCTCTGAGCCTCTATTCTCTTTATATCATCAAGAAGAGCCTGGACTTCCGGGCGGGAAAGCGGATTTTCACCCTCAGAATCGGCCATGTCGTAAACTATTCCGCCAATTTCCGTAAAAAGCGCCTCGGCCTGCTTATGCAACGTGTGGAGTTTATAACGGTTTCTGCCTATCCTTGCACTGTCTCGAACCGCGGTCCACCCCTCGTCCACAGCTTTTTTAAGCCCTGCGTTTACATTCTCCCAAAAAGCCACTTAAGACTCCTTTCTAAAAAACACTCATAACCCGATTGTTGCCTCTATTATGTGATGATAGCTACCGCTTCAGAAAGTGTCAAGGAAAAGTAGTTTATACAGGAGGATGTTATAAAATCATCGCAAAGAGATTTTAACTCCTTTTTTAAGATATTCGGCTCAGACAAGCCCTGTTTTATGTTTTGGAAAAATTGAAGGTGTAATCTCGAAAACAGCACCTTTCAGTCCCGGATGAAACCCCGACTATGCCCGAAAAAGAGTATAGAACCGTTTAACAAGCAAAGCGGAGCGGCAGTCGTTTCCGACTGCCGCTCCGCCTATGCTATTTATTCAGCCGATAAAAACGGTTACATCCTGGGCATTCCCTTGATGCGTATATAACCGATTCCGCCGGAGCGGTTACGCTCTGCGGCAAAATCAGGATTAGCCGCTTCAACCGCGTTAACGAGCGCCGCCGGCGGAGCGCCTACGCCGCTATCGCCCGGATGCTGGTAGCTCGAACCGAAGTAAGCGTAACCGTTCATATTGTCCACCGCCATAAGACCCGTCGCTTCCGCGCCCATAGGTAACGAGAGTATTCTCGAAAGCTTTCTCGTATCGACGTTAAAGGCCCACACAAAGTTATTGACGTGGCAGTTACTGTCCTCACCGACAAGCAGCGTACGGTATGCCTCGGAGAACTTCAGGTTATCCGGGTTTGCCACATTGGCGGTAGCGCAGGTATTACCCTCTACGTCGGCAATACGCTTATGTTTTGCCGGAGCGGCCGCATAGGTATTATCAAGCCCCTTAAGTTCGGGAACAGCGGCGATTGAAGTCGCTACCCAATCGCTGTTTATCAACGCGCCGGATGTATCTTTGATATTGGCGCCCATTGACAGTTCATACGTATTTCCCGAAGTCAACAGCCCCATCTGAATATCGCCGGCACCGTCCGTCATGCTGTCGTACTGGTACGAAATGGCTATGTATACCTTTTTGTCGGCGGCGTTGAGCGCAACGCCCTCCATCTTGGTCCACTCACTCGTAGCCCCAAGCCAGACCGCATAACGGCGAGTCTCTAAAAATGCCGCCGCAGTCTCCATACCGGTCTTCAAACGCAGCCACTCGGCCTTGCCTTTGGTATGGCGGCGGTAGTAGTCAAATACCCGCTTGTAACCGGCAGCCACCATATCTGCGGCAGTAACCGCCCCTGCGGTACCGGTTCCGACCACGCCGGATACAGCAGCGGGCAATACGCCTACTCCTACTTCAGGCACAATATCGAATATATCGGTAGACTTTGTGCCAGCGTCTATTACTGCCTTAATCTGCGCGTCCGTTGCGTGGCCCAGCTTAATCCATGTAAGGGTACCGGCGCCAAGCTCGGCTCCCGCCACGGCTCCGGCCTCTCCAGGCGCGGTGTTTTTAGGTGAAACAGGGCTGGTCTGGATAAACTTGGAGGCGTAGAGCGTTACCGCGGACAGGTCGTTAGCTTTATCGGCCACACCTACAAGCAACAGCGTGCTCTTGCTGTCGTCACCGGAGTAGTATGTTCTGCCGTCAGGCATCACCTTAATCAGCTCCCGCGCCCAGCGTCCTGTAGCGTAATGTTTAACAGGAGTTGCGACGCCGTTTTTATCGACCGTTGTTTCGGTAACGTAACCGTAATCGTACGGGCGGGTCGTAGCGTCGCCGAACTTTGTATGGAACGCCTGTACCAGATTACCGTTGGAAAAGTCGAGCGGGTAGGCCGCAGGGTCGATAGCGTTCATATCGAAATTCCACTGGTCGGCTTCGTACTCTTCCGAGCCTATAAACGTGTTCCATGCTGATTTGGACGCGCCGCACGGAATCCATAAACCTTTTTCTCCCGCCAATGTAACCTTGTCGAAGTTCTTAACGCTCAACAGGCCCGTAATAAGGTCCTGAGTAAGGGTGCTGTTGCCTATAAACATAGGGTTCTTACCGTACTGGCTTACGCGGTTGCCGTCCCATGTAACGTACTCGAAATGGCTAAGGTACGACAACTGAGCCGTAGTGGCTGTTGCGGGAGCGCCAGCAACAGCAATAAGGGCCGCGCCGTCAGGCGTATCGGCAACAAGCTGGTCCCTGTTAGCCGGGGTTAAACCGGCGGTAACGGCCTTTCCGGTAACAGCGACATAAAACGGGTTGTTCGCCGCGACAGGGTCGAGCACTGGAGTGCCTGCTTTATTGACGATACCGCCATAGTACTCCCCTTTATGCGGGCCTGTCTGAATAACGTCGTCGCTTCTGAACAATATTTTATGCTCAAGCGGGTGCTGCGCGGTCGTACCGTCGCTATACGTAACGGTAACCACCGAGGTGGTGTAAGGAACAGACATGTTCTTTGCCGCGTTCGGATCTCCGCCGGCATACTGGTCGGTCGGCGCCGGAGTATTTGAAAAGGACATGCCTGTAACAGTAGCGGCCGCCGCCGGAGTAGAAGCTGTGCTTCCCGTACCGCCACCGCTACCGCAGGCAACCAAGAATGAGCTGGCCATCAGGGCTAAAATCAATTTACCGCACGACTTAAACATTTTATCTCCTTTTTTATGGCAAGTTAACGGAAGGAGTAACATTGCTCCTCCACTCGATATTCTT
>JAJRYL010000277.1 GCA_024275855.1 Deltaproteobacteria bacterium | reverse complement strand
GGCCCCTAAAGAGAGGGCGAGATCGCGCTGGTGCGGGTACTTGCCCACGGCTATTACCGACTTTACGCCAAGCGTTACCGCCGCGCTTACCGCCAAAAGCCCGAAGGTGCCGCAGCCCATAACAACAACGCTCCTGCCCTCTACTCCTCCGGCCATGTCAAAGGCGTGCAGCACATCTGCAAGCGGCTCTAAAAGAACGGCCTCCTCAAACGAAACCGTGTCGGCTATTTTGAAGGTATTGCTCTCCGGTACGCTGACGTACTGGGCGAAACCGCCCGGTGCGTTAAAGCTTACGAAGAGACAGTCGGGGCAGATGTTTTCTCTGCCGGATAAACACTCCGCACACTCGCCGCACGGCATAAGCGGAGAGATAGAGACCCTGTCGCCTTTTTTAAGCTCAGTTACCCCGGCGCCCGCCTTGGCTATTGTACCGCTGATTTCATGCCCCGGCCAGAACTTGGGAATCGGCGGGTCTTTATGATAAATATTTAAGTCGCTGCCGCAGATTCCGCACGCCGCCACCTTAACAAGCACAGAGCCGGTTTCGAGCGGCTCTATATTTACCTCTTTAATCTCGTACGAACCGGGGGCGGCAAGAACAGCCGCTCTAAACTCAAACCCGCCCATCAGCCTACCCTTTCCGTAAAGGCGTTCTCTTTACCCGGTACCTTTTCCCAGTCGTTCAAAAAACGGTCGAGGTCGGTATCGGTCATGGTATTCAACAGCATCTTTTCTAAAACCGCAAAGGGCATGGTAATGATATGGGCGCCCGCCTTGCAAACGTCGAGCGCCTGATGCGGGTCGCGAATAGAGGCCGCTATTATCTCGGTATCGAAGTTGTAGTTTTTAAAGATCGACATGAGGTCGCGTGTCATGCCGAGGCCGTCGTACCCCCTGTCTTCGAGCCTTCCGATAAAAGGGCTTACGTAGGTGGCTCCGGCAGAGGCCGCCAAGACGGCCTGCGAGGCTGAGAAGATAAGCGTAAGGTTGGTCTTTATGCCCTCCTCTTTTAAAATCGTAAGCGCCGCCATTCCCGCCGGATTGGTCGGCAATTTAATAACGACATTGTCAGCAAGTTGATTAAGGATACGGGCCTGGGCTACCATTCCACCGGTATCTCTTGCAACGACTTCGAGACTGACCGGAAAAGGATTTACAAGCTCGCATAGCTCAGAGGCGATCTCTCTGAATTCAGTATTCGTTTTGGCTATAATGGACGGGTTGGTGGTCAACCCGGAGAGCAGCCCCCACTTCTTTGCGGTCTTGATCTCTTCAATATTAGCGGTATCCAAAAAAAACTTCATCTACTGCCCCCTGTTGTTATAAGTAAGTCAACCGGCCTCTGCCGTCTTTTTGTCAAAACGGATAAAATACTTTCCACCGCTTTTTTTCAACGCCTCTATGGCGAGATTAATATCCTCGAAAGCGAACTCCGCGTTGATGAAACCGTCAAAGTCAAGCTCGCCCTTTTTGTAAAAATCGATAACCCGCGCAATATCAACGCCTGGGTTCGACGACCCGTAAAGAGAACCTATCAGCTTTTTCTCGACATGAAACTCGATAGGCGAAAGAGTAACGGTTGAAAGCGGGTGCGGGGTTCCGACAAGAACTACCGTACCGCCTCGCCTCACAGCGATTATGGAGTCGGCGATAGTAGACTCGGCCGCAACGGTATCAAAGACAAAATCGACTCCGAGGCCGTCCGTAATCGAGCGGGCGCAGTCGGGCGTAAACTTTTCAAAAAAATCCGTAACGCCGCACTTTTCCGCCATCGGCCACTTCTCTTTATCGGGTTCCGAGAGCGCGATACGCCCGGCATAAGAGATCCTTAACGCCTGAATAACGCTCATACCGACACTTCCTGCGCCTACTACCATGCAGGTTGAACCCGCAGGAGGTTTGGCGGTATTTAAAACCGCCCCTACCCCGGTTACTACCGAGCAGCCTAAAACCGCGGCAATCCCGTCTGGAATATCGTTATCTATCTTAACGCAACCGGTCTCGTAAAGAACCGTATATTCGCTGAAAGAAGAGACGCCGTTAAAGTGAAAGACCTCTTTATCGCCGTCTCTAAAACGTGTGCTCCAGTCCGGCAGCTTGCCGCTTCCTCTCGGCCATGCAACCGTATGGCACAACTGGGTTTCGCCTTTTTTACAAAAGAGGCACTCTCCGCAGTACGCCGCCCAACTGAGTATAACACGGTCGCCGGGCGCTACGGTCGTAACGGACGGGCCGATCTCAACGACAATACCTACGCCTTCGTGCCCTAAGACAAGGGGCATATCGTAACGGGTATGCCCTTCTATGGCGTTTAAGTCGCTTCGGCAAAGGCCGGCCCCGACAAGCCGCACAAGCACCTCTTTCTCTTTTGGCGGCAGCAGGCCGATCTCTTTAATAACCAGAGGAGAATTTTTAGATTCCAGTAAACAGGCGCGGCTCTTTATCATTTTAGTCTCACCAAAACTATTTTTTTGTTACCGCTACGTTATAGAAGAAGGCCGAAAAAACAGCGTCTCTCTTATCGGTAACGGAAAAATCGTCAACGCTCCAGACGGTAGCGTTATTGAGCAGTTTAAATATAGAGCAAGTATCTCCGGACTCGACAGCTTTGCTCAGTTTCCGAGCTAACTCCGCCCCGCGGCTGTAGGTAAGGTAACTTTTAGATCTTATCTTTAACCCGACCCGTTCCAGCATCGGCAACAGCGCCCACTCGCCAAGCGGTTGAATGTGCCACGGCCAGATAGCGCGGTCGAGCAACTCATCCGTAGATGCGCCCGTTAATCCGGGCCAACTCTCTTTCGGGCAGACCCTGTACGGAAATAGATCTTCCTCCGGGGTTGTTATTACCATTGTACCGCCGTCTTTTAAAAGCGGTATTATCCTACGAAGCAACTCTTCGGGCTGCTCAATATGTTCTAACATCTCCATTAAAAAGATCGTATCGTAAGAACAGGCGTCGAGCACAAGTTCCGTAACGTCAGCGCAAAGAGCGGTAATATTCGGCGCGAGCGGCATCCACAACTTTTCAATCGTCTCAACAACGTCGCGCGACTTGTCTACATAAACGACTTCACTCGCGAACTTCGAGAGAAGATAGGTTCCGTACCCAAGCCCCCCGCCGATATCGAGCACCCTTTTACCGGTCGCGTATTTAGCCCCTACAGCGTAATTGCAAAAGAGTTCTATATCGTGCGCAAAACCGTCAACGAGGCCAAACGACGGCCTCTCGCCGCTAACAGCCGTTTTACCCACTACATCGGAAAGACACTTTGCGGCCTCCTCCTTTGCGCTCTTGACTAACTCTACTTTTTCGGAGCACGGCTCGCAGGCGGCATCTTCAACAACGGTATCGAGAGCGAACTCTATAACCGGTACGTCTTTAATACCGAAGAGAGAAGAGTTTACCGCACTCACCCGCATAGCGAGCACAGCGCCGAATAAAAAGGCGTTACCCTTAAACGTATTGAACGGAAAAAAAGCCTGTGCATATCTCTTTTCCAGACAACCTTTAACAAACTGCTCTGTCTCACGTTTCGTAACCGAGCCGTAGTACTCTTCATCAAGCACGAACAGAGCCTTAAACGGATAGCCCTTTATAAGAGGCTCAAAAGCGGGCCTCTGTTTTTTTAAAATCAGCAAATCGATTCCGCCGCCTACCATTGCGCCGGTAAAAAGGTAATCGCAAAGAAGCCTGGCAACAGGGTAAGCCTCCGGCAGAAAAATCAGGTTTTCAGCCATCTGCAGACTCACTTTCTGCCATAAATCACCATCTCTCTTCCTATACTATGGGTAGCCATAAGAGAGTATAGTTCATCTTTAAACTTTTTCAACTCCGGGGTTTCGAGCAGTATCTCAAGCCGCTTTCTTTTAGCGTGACAAATGCGGCCAAGCTTGTCGTTACCTACGTAATTTTCACCCATCAGCAAAAAGAGATCTATAGGAAATGTCGTACTCTTTTTTATTATATTAAAGCCGGCCCGTTCAAGCAGGGCGGAAAAAGAGTTGAAGTTAAAGTAATTTATATGATATGGAGGAGCGAGCCAGTACGGCGCAAACCTCAACCTGTCCGAAAGAACCCTCTGCACCGGGCTGTAATCGTTAGGAACGACAGCGCATATTACCCCGCCCGGTTTTAATAACGTTAAGGCGAGAGTAAGAAGCAGAGCGGGGTCTGCAACGTGTTCTAAAACCTCGGAGATGTGGATAGCGTCAAAAAGTCTACCCTCTTTAATAAGCCTTGCTGCCAGTTCAGAATCGAGCACCGAGGTTACAACATCGACCCCGAGCCCTTTAGCGTATGCCGCCGCCTGTAACGACGGCTCAATACCGAGCACGTTCCAACCCCGCTCCATGCCTCTTTCTAAAAAGAGACCCGGGCCGCAGCCTATGTCGAGCAGCTCTCTGCGCTCTTTTAAAAGCCCGGTTTCAAACTGGTCGTAACGGCTGTCGAAAACCACCCGCCACCACTCTTTATCTTCAAGCGCGTTATCTATAAAGTCGGGTTTCTCTTCGCTGTAGTACTCGTTAGAATAGATTTTATCAAGCTCTGCGTCGGTTGGTATCGGGTCTATATGCGCAAAACCGCATACGTTGCAATCGAGTATCGAATACCCGTTGACTTTATCTAAGATAGCGCCTTTATGCATGTTCAGTCCCATTCTTCCGGGCGGTCGATTCCATATAAAACCCGTTCAGTATACCGGCAATGCGCTCTGCTCCTCTGCCGTCTACTATTGCCATAGCTTTTGCTCCGATAAGGGCAAGCTCTTCTCTTTCATCTCTGAAAAACCGGACTATCTTTTTTATCGCAACGTCTGTTACGTCTTTATAGAAACCGAGGCTTCTACATATCCCCATGGATTCGAGTTTGCTCATCTCTTCGACATCGTCTCCGTAGTTGCCTATAAGAACAGATGGAACCCCGATAGAAGCGATTTCGTAAACGGTTATGCCGAGCGCCGTAAAAACAAGATCGGCGGAGGCGGCCAGAGGCGCGAGATTCTTTACCCCTGAAACGAAAGAGAAGTTTTCAGGAGGCGCATCGATTACGGCACGCAAGGTTTCCGAGATTTCTACCGCAGGGCCGACAACAATAGAGACCTCGATTCCGTCGATACCGGGCAACGTTTTCACAAGCAGTTCGCTAAGTCCGTTGGGGTCGCTACCGCCCATGCTGACAAGAATATTTAACGGCGTTCGTGTAAATACCCGTGCCCCGCTCCTGCGTTTTAAAAAACTCTGCGCGACAATTACATAATCGCTGCCGCCGTAAAGTGAACTTACCCCTTTAACCGGCAGATCTTCTCCACACTCAACCCAGCGCGCCCTGTCGAAAGTAACGGACGGAACTATAACTGAATCACAAAGAGCGTTTAACTTAAGGTTGTCGATAGCTATGATGCTTTTGCCGGCCTCTTTCAAAAAGAGCGCGAGCGGGGTAAAATCTTTTTTAGTATCGACAACGACAACAGAACCAATATCTAAAGACGGCCTGAAATCATCGATGCCGCATAGAGTATAAGTGAACGGCGTACTTTCCAACAAAACGGTAACGGCGTCGCAGTCGTTAATGATAAAATTTACAGGCACGCCGAGCCTTGAAAGCGCGTCGGCCAAAGCGATAGAGCGCGCCACGTGGCCAAGCCCTGCGGAGCGTCCGCCCTCTGTATAAAAAGTTACTCCACTAAACACAGCTCTCCGGCCTTTCTTGTCAGGCTGCCGTCCTGCTTTATCGTAAGCGCCAGCTCAAGCGTCTTTATCCCGTCCCCAACATCTATTTCAGGTACTGTGCCCTTTTTGACAGACTCTAAAAAATGGCTCATCTCAGAGACGTACATACCGTTAACGTCGTACTCAACAAGTTCCGAACTCCACTTCGACTCTTCAACAGAGTAGGTCTCGATCTGGCCGGTCAAAAAATCGGACCTTATCGTTCCTAACTCGCCGACGATAACCATCTTGTGTTGCGAAACACGTTGAAGGAAATCGGTCTGCCACGTTACGTATACACCGCTTTCAAGGAGCATAATGGCGATAGCCATATCCTCTACATCGAGTTCGAGCGGCCCGACCTTGCCGGCGTAAGAACGGAACTTATTTACCTCGCCAAAGAGCCAGCGGATATTGTCGAGCCCGTGAATGCTTGTAAGTATTACCCCGCCTCCAAGCGCGCTCTTCGCGGCGTATTCGTCTCTATAGTCGGCGTTCGGGTGCCAGTCCGGCAGGTACTGTCCGCCGTAATAATTGACATGATAGAGGTCTCCGATCGTCCGCTTGTCGAGCATGCTCTTGAGGCGCAGGAACTGAGGATGAAACCTGTAACACATGCCCATCATAACTATTAAACCCCTCTCGTCCACAAGCGCCGCAAAGTCGTTAACGCCTTCCATCGTATGCGAGAGCGGTTTTTCGATAAAGAGGTGCAGCCCCTTTTCTGCCAGCTTTTTACTCATTTCAAGATGCATGTTCGAGGGCGTACAGATTATCGCTATCTCCGCTCCGGCCTCCGC
>JAJRYL010000276.1 GCA_024275855.1 Deltaproteobacteria bacterium | reverse complement strand
GGTTAAGAGAGTTCGACGAACGTATGGAACTGCTCGACATAGCGAACGCGCTTGCCTCTATGCACAAACACTGGAACTACGACGAAGAGCCTTTAAAACTCGTTGAGGCGGCGATTAAAAAAGAGGTGGCAAAAGAGAGGGCGCGTACGGCGGAGGCGGCGAAGTGGGCATCGTACGAAAAGTTTCCCGGTAACGTGCTTTATAGAACCGACCCTGCAAAGCTAAAAAGCGTTGGAGTAGCGCCGGTACTCTTCGCGCACTGGAAGCACAGGCTTTTGTACGAGTGCTCCGCCTGCCACGACTCTTTGTTTAAAATAGACAGAAGCTCGCGCGACCCGAAACGCCCGTCCGTTATGCATCAGGGTGCGTATTGCGGGGCGTGCCACGACTCTGTAACCGCGTTTGGCATAGCGGACTCTAAAGAAAACTGCAACGCCTGCCACAGCGCCGGAACCGCTACGGACAAGGCGCAGATATACGCCAGCGGGCCGGAGCAGAGAACAGTATTAAATAAGATAGGGCTAAAGGCCACCTCTATTGGCGGAAGCTTCGACCCTGTCAGACTAAAAGACGGCCTTTTACCGGTAAACCGGTTCGGCAATATCGACTGGGTCGCGCTTAAAAAATCAGGAGCTTACAAACAGGTAAGTACGGCCAAAAAAATGGCGGAAGGCAAAAAAGAAGCGGCACGTACAAGCTCCATACTTTTCGAGGTACCGGACACCGCCTCGTGGATAGGGCCTGTGCCCTTCAGGCACAGGAGCCACACACCCGGCATAGAGTGCGCAACCTGCCACGCCTCGTTATACGGCAAGGACTTGAAGGCCGCAAAAGGGTTCACCATGCAGGAGATGGCAAAGGGAGAGTCGTGCGGGACGTGCCACAACCGCGTTGCCTTTAAGCTTGCCGACTGCATGCGGTGCCACACCAACAGCCTGAGCGAAGAAGAACTGAAGAGTATCTTAAAGAGAAACAAGGCAGAGTAGTTGTCCGGCGGTTTTTAAAAAAGCTGTGCTGAAAAGAGCAAAGCGTACTTTGAAGTAACCTGCGACATAAAAAAAACGCGCGTACCGACAATATCCTTACGGTATAAAAAGCCGCGCGGACTTAAAAGATAACTTGTAAAAGATAAAAACCCCCTTCAGCTGATATGTGGCTGAAGGGGGTTTTTATCTTTCGTACTTAATGCCGACAGTAATTTACTGTAGAAAAAATTACAGGAACGCTCATATATTAAATAGTTTCGCAAGGGTGTACCGCCGACCCTATACTGTGAGTAAGCAGACCCAACTGCGGAACGCTCATATATTAAAGCTTTTTTGAAGGTCTTCGTACCGCCGCCAGCGAAACGGCAGGTCTACAATCGTGCCCGGCTCCTTAATCCCGACCAGCGCCTTAAGGGCGCTTAAAAGTACCGTGGTCTGCTGCTCGACATTACCCGGCTCTCCCATCGGGTGGCCTATCGGCCAGTGCAGGAAGACGGAGCGAGGAGACTTTACGTCCTCGGTAACTTTTCTTGCAATCGACACCGCTATGGTCGGTATTCCCGCCCTCTCTATCTCTCTTTGTATCAGTCCGACGGACCGATTACAGGTTATTCAACCGGGTGTAAGCACAACAACGTCCACTCCGTCGGCAACCAGCCGCTTCGCTATATCGGGGGCTGTATCGCGCATAAGCGTCTCTACGTGCTCACCCGTTATATGCCCCATGCAGGAGTAGTTGGCGGGGGCAAGCGAGCCGAGCAGGCCGTGGTCTACAAACTCTTCCATACGGGTAACCGGAAAGACAACGTTTATATCTTTTCCGGCATCGGTATGGTCGTAGTAGTCGTGCGTTATCTTGTACTCGTCGAGCGAGGTATCCACGGGCAGAACCCTGTATGTGGGGTCGCCGTCCGGGTCTACCATGTCGAACGGGGCCTGCGACTTTAAGTGCACACCCGAAGTCGTAACAAGGGCCGCCTTAGACTCGCTTAAAGGTTTCGTAACCCGTGTCCACGGAATAGTACCCTCCTCTATCGAGACCGGTTCTACCTTGTCCATCATCTTATCTACGTCAAACAGACCGGGAAACCGCGTAATGATAGACGCGAGCAGCTTGTTCTTTATTCTCGACATCTACTCCCCTTTCCACTTCGTTAAATTTTACAAATAAAAGATCAGTAAATACCGGCCTCTTTTTGCAAAGCCCTTACGTATACGACTATAGCTTCTATCTCTTCGCGGCTCACACCCTCTATACGCTTCATGTCGCCAAAGCGCCAGTGGTGCGCCCTTACCCCGCGCGTAACCGCGAGGTTGAAACTGAAGTCGCCATGACGTTTGGGGCCGTATACCCTATGCACAAGCGCCGGGCCGATATCCGTACCGGCCCCGCCAATCCCGTGGCACTTTGCGCACCGGGCGTTAAAGACGGTTTCGCCAACCGTCCCCTTAGGTACCTCTTTCGCCTCAAGTCCGTTGGAACCGGAGAACAAAAGTATACTCGAAAATAAGAGAAACAGAAACAGAGAGCGTAGAGGCAATACCGATACTCTATTTAAATATAACATAAAAAAAAAGATCCTTCTGCGCTCTATGGGCGCGAGACAAGAGAAGTTTCAACTCCGGTTCCGGTGCCGTAAAAAACCCCAGACGCCTGAAGTAAGGCGCCGCCCTTTGGAAAGAGGTCGAAGAGAGTAAAGGTCGGGTTTGAAAAAAGCACCTCTATCTTATCATTATTTCGTTTTAGAAACTCTGTTATTTGCGCAATATCGTGTACCTTATTATAAACAAGATAGGTCGCGCCTATTTCTTTAAAGAAGTTCCAATAAGTGCTCTCACGTTCCGACGGCTGGTAATAAGAGGCCCTTCTCGATGTGTAAAGAGAAATGCTTCTCGGCAGTCTTGTTACAATAATGCTCTGTTCGGGGATCTGTTTTTTGATAAAGTCGAAAAGCTCGCGAGTCTGCGCCCTCTCTTCAACAGGCGCGACAGAACGCATGTCTTGTGTGGAGTACTCCGCTATATAAGTGGCGCAGACCATTACCGCGGCAATAATGAGCACATGGGATACAGCGGCCTTTTTTCGTAAAAACCGGCTCTGCTCTATGCCGTAAAAAGCGTAAAAGAAGTACATGGGCACAAGAGGTATCAGGTACCGGGGGTTGGCCCCGGTTGGGGTAGTGGCTGAATAGACAACTACAATAGCCAGATATAAAGGCACAAAGATTTCAAAAACCGAGACCTTGATCCGCACCCTGCGAACAAAACCCGAAACCACAAAATAAAAGAAGAAAACAGCTATCAGGTCGGTAAATATCTGGATATAACTGTTCTCCCAAAGGTACGAAAACTTTCGCAGGTACTTTGTTAGAAGGTAGAGGCCGAGCGGTATTGCCTTCGCGTTAAAAGTAAACATGGACGAATAGCCGCTTACTGAACCTATCATCATGGACTGGGCAAGGGCGAAGAGAACAAAAAGCGGAATAGAGACCAGGGAGAATAAGGTTACCTTTCTGTTCGCCCAGTAGTCCGCAAGCAGTACAGTCGGCACGAAGATAACGCCGACGCTTCTTGTTCCGTAAGCGAGGTAGATAGAAATTCCGACAAGGACTCCGCAAAAAACCTTCTCTTTCGCAGATATAGAGGGAGACGTCCCCCTGTTAATCAACGCTAAAGAGAGTAGCGTAAAAAAGAGGAAGGTCGTGTCGGAGATAATCATCTTCGAATAGGTCCATAAAAACGGACTCATGCCGAGGCCGAGCAGCATAACAAGAAGCGCCGTGCCCCCAAGATGCTTTCTAAAGATAAGGAACGAAAGGAGAATAGAGGCGATAAGAAATACGGCAACGACACGTTTCATAGCTGCGCGGTCTATACCGGCAGCCTCGTACACAGGAACCAGAATCATTGAAAAGACCGGCGGAAAAGTAGCGGGGGTATTGTTAAAGTACGGATTGGGGATGTAATCGAGTTTGGCAAGCGGCACGCCTTCAGAAATGTTCTTTGTATGATGTATAAACAGATTTTCATCGTCATTCCAGCCCTGTTGCCCGGCATTAGGAACAAAGAGGTGAAACAGGCTCATTAGTATAATAAGAAAAGCGATTGTGTACTTTATCCTACCGCTATACTTTTCCATAAATACTCTATACCATTCGGAAGTTGTTTTACTATAACCGGGTACCGGACGCAAAGAAGCTACATTCAAAACAATCTATACTTGAGTCAACCCGGTTGTCAATATTAATATAACAATGCCGTGCGTAACCGCTATCCGAGACTAAAGCGCCAATAAGCCCTGCCGCAGTATAAGAGCTTGATTACAATGCCTTATGTATGATAATTCTATAAATTGAACTTCCCGCTACCGTCACACTTACTTACAGCAAGGCGATACCGTATATTATGGACGAATTCAGAATCGACAGTCACAAACTGCTCTATCACGTCAAGCGCACCGGCGACTGGCTTGAAGGCA
This sequence comes from Deltaproteobacteria bacterium, assembly GCA_024275855.1. Lineage (GTDB taxonomy): Bacteria > Desulfobacterota > GWC2-55-46 > GWC2-55-46 > JADFVP01 > JADFVP01. The sequence continues at coordinate 490 of JAJRYL010000276.1, read as the reverse complement.
AGAACATCTACCCTGTCTATATGGAGGTATCTCCCTCGGGCGCGTGCAACCACCGCTGCACCTACTGCGGGCTCGACTACATGGAGTACCGGAACCGCTTTATCGATACGGAAATCTACAAAAAGCGCGCTACGGAACTCGGCAGGCTCGGACTTAAGTCGATCATGTTCGCCGGAGAGGGCGAACCCTTTTTGCATAAAGATATCGCTGATATAATTAACCATACAAAAAAGGCGGGCATAGATGTTGCCGTAACGTCCAACGGAGTGCTCTTTACAGAGCGGCTTGTAAAAGAGACGCTCGGCTCTATTTCGTGGATAAAGATCAGCATAAACGGAGCGACGCCGCATACCTACGCCGAGATTCACCGGACGGACGAAAAAGACTTTGGCCGTGTTATCAAAAACATAACGGAGGCCGTTAAGTACCGCAACGCCAACGGCCTTACGTCTACAATAGGCATGCAGATGATCTTACTGCCGGAAAACAG
>JAJRYL010000275.1 GCA_024275855.1 Deltaproteobacteria bacterium | reverse complement strand
GGCCGCGGAAACCACCAGAATAAAGAGAAGAAGAAGCTTGATATAGATGGAATATTCTTTTATAAACGTTTTCATAACAGAGAAGCACCCGTAGCGAAAATAAGCCGTTACACTGCTTTGAGTAAAAAAAGGAGAGCCCCGTAGATGCCCTTAACGAAGCAGTCTCATTACCTGCGCCTGAAACTCCTTTAACTTCAACGGCTTGGTCAGGCACTCGTCGGCGCCGCAGGCGAGCATCTTGTTCATATCCTCCCTCCCGAAGGCCGTAACGCCGAGGATCTTGATACTTTTTGTCGAAAGCCCGCCCTTAATCTTGCGGCAGACCTCGAAACCGTCTATCTTTGGCATACGTATGTCGAGAATAAGGAGCGCGGGGTTGAACTGACCTACAATAATCAGCGCGTCATACCCGTCGGAGGCGGTCTCTATCTGACACTCTATGCCCATAGACTCTATCGCGCCCTTTATATAATCGACTATATCGGGTTCGTCGTCCACTATGAGTATCTTCTTTTTCTCAGGAAAGATAGCCTCTTTTATATCGAGTTTAAAACGTGTAAGAAAATCGAGAAAATCCTGCCTGTTGATCCGGTAATGGCCGCCGGGAGTCCTGAACGCCTTGATCTTATCAGCGGCAATCCACTTTTTCACGGCGTTAATGGTAACGTTGCAAAGGTTTGCAACCTCTCCGGTAGTATACGGTTTTGTGCTTTTATCTCCCATAAAAGTATAAACTCTTCCTTTTTTTAAAGTATTTTGCTGTGTTGTATGAAAAAAGACGAGAGATTGAAAGTGACATTTTTTCTATTAGTTATATTATCACCGACTTGTTTTCCAACGTCAAGTGATTTATATCCGTACCGCTTGGAAGTTTAAGATGTATCGCTGAAAAGAGGCTTCGGGCGTGGGCGAAAAAAAGCGGAATTTAATACAAATGAATGCTTGCATTAATATATTTTAGATAGTATATTTTTCAAAATAGTAGAAATATACATAAACTCAATTCTCCCGCTTTTCTTATTCGAAAGGATGTCTAATGTACGCAAAATTTAAAAGAGGCCTCGGCGCGTTACTCGTACTCGGTCTCTTCTCTGCGCTTTACGCGACACCCGCTATGGCGATACCGTCCGCACGGCTTACTCTCTCTTCAACAACTATCACCGTCGGAGACACGTTCTCCATAAACGTATATGTAGATAATACAAACGCCGTTTTCGACGGAACAGCCTATCCGTTTGACGCTTTTGATTTTAACGTAAACAGTACACCGACCGGCATTACTTTTAACGGCGCCAACATCAATACTCTGCTCTTTTCAGGCCTAAGCGGCCTTCCGCCGTTGAACATATACGGCGACAGGATAAGCACTATTACAGGTACGACCACCCTGCTCGCTTCGCTCAACTTCACAGCGGATACGGCAGGCACCTCTTATTCGCTCGGCATTAACTCAAGCGGCGTCGGCGGCCTGTCGGTACCGTCATTACCTTTTACCTTTTTCGATTTATCGGCGACTTTAAGCGGTATTAGCGTAAAGTCCGCCGGCGGCATGACCACCGTACCCGAACCCTCTACCCTGCTTCTGCTCGGCACAGGGCTTATAGGTGTAGCGGTTTTTAGAAAAGCGCGTTTCAAAAAAACAGGGCGTTTATCCGCATAAGCAAAAAAGGGCGGGCTTAACACTCTCTTACGGGTCTGGCGTTTATCCGCATAAGCAAAAAGGGCGGGCTTAACACTCTCTTACGGGTCGGGCGTTTACCGGTTATAAAGCGTTTTAGCGCATACGGTACCTCTCGTGAAAAGAGCGTTTAACCGCACCGGCTTTTTATACTTTAATATAACAACGGGGTATCGATTCTTTACAATCGGTACCCCGTCTTATATTTCGAACTTATTTTTTACATAACAGACGCATGCCTGTTAAAAAAACTACTCTTCAACCTTGCTCCAGCTCTTCCCTGTATTTATATTTACTTTAAGTTTTACCGTAAGCTCGGCAACCCCCTCCATCTCTTTACGCACAAGCGCCTCAAGCTCCGCCTCTTCGCCCTTCGCCACCTCGAAAAGCAGTTCGTCATGAATCTGCAAAAGCATTTTAGAAGCGAGTCCGCGCTCTTTAATAACCGAATCTATCCTAATCATCGCGACTTTTATAATATCGGCAGCGGTTCCCTGTATAGGCGTATTAACCGCCATGCGCGCGCCGAACCTGCGGACGGAATCGACTGAACTCAAAAGCTCCGGCACAAACCTGCGCCGTCCGTAAAGCGTGGTAACAACGCCCTCCCTGGTCGCTGTATCTATTGTAGAGTCTATAAAAGCCTTTATAGCGCCATAGTGGGCGAAGTAGGAGTCTATATACTCCTGCGCCTCTCCCATTGATATATCAAGTTCCGAGGAAAGCCCGTAAGCGCCCATGCCGTAAATTATGCCGAAGTTTATCGCTTTGGCCCTTCGCCTAAGCTCTTGCGTTACCAGTTCCGGCTCTAACGAAAATATCTCGGAGGCGGTTCTGGTATGAATATCCTCATTGCTGTTAAAGGCCTCGATAAGTGTAGGGTCGTTGGCCATATGCGCCACTATTCTAAGCTCTATCTGCGAATAATCGGCACTGAGCAGAGTGTAACCGTCTTCGGCTATAAACGCGGCGCGAATTCTTGAGGCAAGCTCGCCTCTTATCGGAATATTTTGTATGTTGGGCCTTGAACTCGACAACCGTCCTGTTGCGGTTACTGTCTGATTGAAGGTCGTATGCAGCCTTCCTGTAGCGGGATTTATCAGTGCCAGAATAGCGTCTACATAAGTGGACTTCAACTTGGCGAGGCCCCTGTAGCTAAGAATTTTACCGGGCACCTCATGCTTCGCGCTAAGGCGCTTCAATACATCTTCATTGGTGGAGTACCCGGTCTTCGTCTTCTTTACCGGCTTTAGCCCTATCTCGTCGAAGAGTACTACAGAGAGCTGTTTCGGAGAGTTTATATTAAACTCTCTGCCCGCCGCCGCGTAAATAGAGTCTTCTATCTCCGCAAGCCTTACCTCTATCTCCTTAGAGAGTTCTTTAAGGTCAACCGCGCTTACCTTGATACCGAGCACCTCCATAGAGGCCAGTACATGAGTAAGAGGCAGCTCCATAGTGTCGTAAAGCTTTTCCAAACCCTCTTCTTCAAGTTTCTTTTCTAATACGGGCGCGAGCCGCAAAAGGTCGAACGAGCTTTTAACGGTAAACTGAGCGTACTCGTAAGGCTCTTTTTTCCTGTTTGGAGCTGTGTGAAGAGTAGCACCGAGATACCCCTCGCTTAACACGGTTATAGAGTGGTCGGCAGAGACCGGGTCGAGCAGGTACGAAGCTATTGTGCTCTCGATTCCTATCGCTTCCACCTCTACACCGTGGGCTAACGCGTAAATATGGAGAAGCTTGGCATTATCGGTCTGCTTGGTTATGCTCTTATCCGTAAGCAGGTCTACAAAGAATCTGTCGAACAGGTCTCTGTCTATCTTAAACCCGGCGCCACAACCCTCTTTACCTGCCTCTTTTTCAGTATCGCCCGCACCACTGCCGGAAGTCGATGCAAAGAGCAGCCCCTCCTGCTGAACCTCTCTTTTTCCGCTTTCGACAGGAATATAAAAACAGCTCTCAGAGTCAATACAGAGACCGACATCGGTAATTTCAACCGCAGCGGCGTCCTCGCCCGCATAGAGTATGGTAAGCGCGGCCTCGGCGCTCTTTTTGGCGGCCTTAAGCACCCGGTTTAACCCTTCGCCGTTTACTACCCTCTCTACGGCGATAGCCTCTTTGAGTTTATCAAAACCGGCAGCCCCATCTTCACCCGTACCGGTGCCGTTGCCATCCGCGCCCTCCCTGTCGAGTTCCGCCTCACGCCTTACCTCGGAGGTAAGACGCGTAAAACCGTACTCTTTCATAAATTTTATAAGCGCCGCATAGTCCGGCTTAGCGCTCTTGAACTCTTCAACGGAAATATCTATCGGCGGGGCGTGGTCGAGCGTTACAAGGGTGCGCGAAAGGTACGCAAGCTCTTTATTCTCTTTTAACCTCAGACGAAGCTTGTCGCCCTTAACGGACTCGATCCCCTCGTAAATACCGTCTATCGAACCGAACTCGTTCAAGAGTTTCACGGCTGTTTTGGGGCCTACGCCGGGCACACCCGGAATATTGTCAGAAGAGTCTCCGGCAAGCGCCAACAGGTCTCGAATGGCGACAGGGGTAACGCCGAACTTCTCCTTAACTTCGGCTACGCCGTACTCTTTACCGCTCTTTGTATCTAAAATTATGATTTTGTCGTCTACAAGCTGATACATATCTTTGTCGCTCGTAACTATCGCTACACGCAACCCGGCAATAGACGCGTGTTTTGCGACAGCGGCGATTATATCGTCGGCCTCGTAAGACTGAACCTCAAGCACGGGTATATTCAAGAATTTCAAAAACTGTTTCACGGGCGCAAACTGTTCACCAAGCTCGTCCGGCATAGGCGGCCTGCCAGCCTTGTACTCGGGATAAATCTCGTGCCTGAAGGTGGGGCCGCGCAGATCAAAGGCAACTGCTATATAATCCGGCGAATAGGTCTTGAGTATCTTTCTAAGCGTTACCGCAAAACCGTAAACAGCGTTTGAAGGCGCGCCGTCCGGGCTTGTAAAAGTATGCGGAATAGCGTGAAACGACTTGTAGATAAGCGAAGTACCGTCTAGTATAAAGAGCCTTTTATTATCCATTTAAACCTTTAATATTGTTGCCGCCCCTCTGCCCGCCCGAAGGGTTTCGAGTTGCCGGACTTCAACTATTCACAGAGTTTTTTATATTGCCCCCCGTTTCGGGAAGAGACACTCTGTTGACACTTTAAAATAAGTCGGTTATACTTTTCAGATGCTAACTAAACAGGTGAAAAAAATCTTTCTAATCTTCCTTGCTCTTCTCTTTCTGCCAACCGTTGCTATGAGCGCGCACAGCAATAGTATCACACGCGCAATCGAGCTTGTAAAAGAGTTTCGGGTAGAGGCCGATAAAAATCTAAAAAACCTATTACCTCCCGAACTCCTGAAAAAGTATGAAGAAAACAGCCTTAAAAAAAGTAAGGATGCTGTGTCTAAGCTCGACTCGTTAAACTGGACAGACCGCCCCGGCAAGCGCAGGCTGAAGGTGGTTAACTCGGTTGTAGACGAGTCTATAACCGGGTTAATAGACTCTGTTGTCGAGCTTAAGAAAGAGTTGACTTTAAAAGAGAGGTCGGAAATAGCGCGCGTTGTAAGAAAGCTTAAGAGGCTTCGTGAAAAGATTATGGCCGAGATAGGCGAGGCCGCCGGAGAGGTCGCCTCTGAAGATAAAAGAAGAAAACCTGTGCCGATCATAGACTCTTCGCCGCACGAAAAAGGCCCGGAGGCAGAAGGCGGCGGCATCTGGCAACGCTAAGAGAGCGACCTGCCGCTCTACTCTTCTTTGCCAACCAGTATAAAAAAAAGAGACAAACAGTACAGTACATTGTTCAGTCCGCGCCAAAGGCGTCTTTATACAACTCTACCGTACACTTGCCGCTGTTTAACATAACCGTAACAACATCGAACCGTACGTAAGGATCGTCAACTCTTTTTTCTGCCAGAAAAGCGCATGAGGCGTTTATTATATGGCGCTGCTTTTTAGCGTCAACCGCCTCGGCAGCCGTGCCGAACCTCTCGCTCGTTCTCGTCTTTACCTCGACAAAGACCACTGTTTCACCGTCGAGCGCTACTATGTCTATCTCGCCGTGGATGCACCTGTAGTTCTTCTCCACTATTTTGTAACCTTTTGAGCGCAGGAATTTTACCGCCTCACCTTCTCCTTTTATACCTTTCGCAATTTTCGACATAATAACTTTCGAGTATTTACAGAAGCTTTTTCTACCGTGGCAATTCGCTCATGGGCCGGTAGCTCATTCTATGCACAGGGCACGGCCCGTACTCTTTTATAGCTTTCATATGCGCCGCGGAGCCGTACCCCTTGTGGCCTGAAAAACCGTACAGAGGATAGATAGAGCCGTAGGCGCGCATGATTGCGTCGCGCACCGTTTTAGCGACAATAGAGGCGGCGGCAATAGAGAGGCTAAGCGAGTCTCCCTTTACAATAGCGAGCTCGCTGATGCCGCATCCTGTTTTAAAACGTCCGTCTATCAGCAGATAATCAGGAGTCGACTTTAAAGCGGAGACCGCAATGGACATAGCCTTTAACGATGCCTTATGTATGTTGATCTTGTCAATTTCAGCGTGCCATACAACGCCGACACCAACAGAGGTCGCGTTGGCATAGATAAAGCGGTAGAGCTTAAGCCTGCGTACTTCACTCAGCTTTTTAGAGTCGTTTATTCCGGCCTCTACCGGCCACGGAGGCCGGAAGATAACTGCGGCGGCCACTACAGGCCCCGCAAGCGGCCCGCGCCCTGCTTCATCAACCCCGGCAATCAACCTTGCGCCGTTACTTAAAGCAGTCCGTTCGTAGGTATCCATAAGTATGCTCTTGGGAAAAAAATTGTTAAAAAAAGGCCGACCCCGAACAGTATCGAGGCCGGCCTAAACGTTTAAAGAGGTATAACAGAGAGCGTTACTTGCTCTTTGCGCGCTTGCTTACATAACGTTTCTCTTTAATGCGCGCGGCCTTTCCACGAAGCTCTCTAAGGTAGTAGAGTTTCGCCCTTCT
>JAJRYL010000274.1 GCA_024275855.1 Deltaproteobacteria bacterium | reverse complement strand
GAAGCCATGAAAGCCCGTGTTATTAAAGAGAAAAAGAAGGCTGCGTTCTTCGATATAGGTTCGGTGCCCACTCTATTCACCATTCATAACCTCGCCTATCAGGGTACTTATGAAGACCGTCTGTTCGAGACCCTCAACCTTTCGGGAAGCCACTTTACGCACGAGGGAATAGAGAGTTTCCAAGAGATAAACATGTTGAAGGCGGGCGGGGCGTACGCCGACATTATCACAACGGTTAGCGATACTTACAGCCGCGAGATACAGACCCCGGAGTACGGTAACAGGCTCGACGGCTTTTTGCGCTACCGCCGCGCCGACCTCTTTGGCGTGGTCAACGGGGCCGACTATAATGACTGGAATCCGGCGGTAGACGGCTACATTCCCGCCAAGTTCTCACCCGGCAACATGGCGGGAAAACTTGAGTGTAAAAAGGCGCTTATATCAGAGTTCGGCCTTAAGATCCGCCCGACCACTCCGGTAGTCGGCATGGTAGGGCGCTTTGCCGCCCAGAAGGGTTTTGACATTGTTTCCGAGGCGATTGACAGGATAATGCGGCTCGGGGTCGGTTTGGTGGTGCTTGGCGAAGGAGAGCCGAAGTACAAGGAGCTTTTAGAGTCTCACGCCGCAAGGCACCCCGGAAGGCTCTCGGTCAAGTCTACGTTCGACCCCGCCCTTGCGCATCTTGTAGAGGCCGGAAGCGACATATTCTTAATGCCGTCGAAGTACGAGCCGTGCGGCCTTAATCAGATATACAGCCTCAAGTACGGCACAATACCCGTTGTAAGGGCAACGGGCGGGTTGGAAGATACGGTTAAGGGGTACGCGCCGGGTGTATTAGGTACCGGCTTCAAGTTTAAAGAGTACAGCGCCGGCGCTCTTGTAGCGAAGCTTAAAGAGGCGGTAACGCTCTTTAAGGATAAGGACGAGTGGTCGAAGATGGTAGAGCGCGCAATGGCCGAGGACTTCTCGTGGTCGAACTCGGCAAAGAAATATATAGAGTTATACGGGGTGGCAATCGGCAGAAGGCGTTTGCGGGAGCCTTCTGAGTAAAAGAGAGAACTTGTGAAGGTTATCTACGACTTTACCGATGAGCAGATTCTGCAATTATACCGGATGTATCAAAACGAGTGGTGGACAAAAGGCCGCTCGTTTGAAGATACCGCAAGCTGTGTAGCCGGGGCGCAGGTATGCGTCGGCATTCTTGACGGCAACCGCCAATTAAAGGGGTTTGCAAGAGTCGTCACGGATTTTACATTTAAAGCTATAATCTTCGACCTGATCGTATCTCCTGAGTATCGGGGTGCAGGACTCGGAAGAAGATTGATCTCGTTAATTACGAAGCATGAAAACCTTAAAGAAGTTCATCACTTCGAGCTGTACTGCCTGCCGGAGTCGCAAGGTTTCTATGAAAAAATCGGCTTTTCGGACGACCTTGGCGGCCTTAAATTGATGAGGCTGGCAGACAGGTAGTACGGTATTCGGGCCTGTAAAGAGTGCGAACCCGTTGTATAAGCTTATCCGGTTTTTCAGGTAGGCGGCGTTCTGTAACGGTTGCCGGTGCGTATAAGCCGTATGAGTATAGGCACTTTGCGTTTTTGGTGCTTAAAATTAATGCACATATAAGTCAAGTTGTAATCAAATTCTCCCTCCTCTGTTCCTTTCGTTTTAGTAACCTGTTGAAAATATTGGATTAGTATAGTGTGGGCACGCTTATTGCTACTCTTCATTACAGATATGAAGAAAAGAGTGGCTATAGTTGATGATGATGCCGTAGTTCGGCAGGTACATACCGCATTGGTGCAAGAGTGCGGTTATTCTGTTGTAGCCGAAGGAGCGAGCGGTATTGACGCTATAGAGATATGCCGCGCCGGCGGGATCGACCTTATTATTCTCGATATTGATATGCCCGGCATGGGCGGGCTTAATGCCGCCCGCAAGATTGTAGTGGAAACATCTACGCCTATTCTGCTTGTTACCGGGGTGTGCGACCACTCCGTTATAAAAGACGCGATAGAGGCCGGGGTTACGGCGTATATAATTAAACCCGTACGTCTCGAAGAGATCGAGCCCGCTATTGAGTTCGCGCTCTTTCACGCCCTTGAGTGCAAGGGGCTCAGGGAGCAGGTTGGCGAGTTAAAAGGAGAGCTTGCGTCGAGACGGGTGATTGAGAAGGCGAAGGGGCTGTTGATGGAGCACAACGGCATTGGAGAGGCAGAGGCGTTTGCCCGTATCAGGAAGATAAGCATGGACAAGCGCAAGCGGATGAAAGAGGTCGCAGAGGCGGTTATTATAACGCTCGAAAAGAGTTGAGAGAGTAAATTT
>JAJRYL010000273.1 GCA_024275855.1 Deltaproteobacteria bacterium | reverse complement strand
TTTTTTAAGAATTTTATTATAAAAGATTTAATCTTAATATTTATCACAAGGGGCAATTTAATTGAACTCTTTTCTTACCTGTCAGGCATCTAACAGCCGTATTGGAAGAGAGCTTGTTTTACGATGTACTGCTTGCCATAGAGAGAAGCGGCACTGTTTGCTTTTTTTATACAGACGGTCCCGGATTTAAAGGTGTCGGGCTGGTGGAAGCGTAACCCGGCAAAAAGGTGTTGGTATCTGGAACTGTATTGAGGTAGCGGTTTTGTCGTTGCTATGAGCGGTAGCGGCGAAGCAATCTTAAGGTATAGAGATTGCTTCGCTTACGTTCGCAAAGACAGAAAAAGAGAGATGCTGAATCGAGTTCAGCATGACACAAAAAAAGGTGGCACCGCCCACCATCGCCCCGTCTTTGCGAGCGGAGCGTGGTAATCCTGTCTTTCGTCTTTAACGAGAAAAATCGGATTGCTTTGTCGCTACGCTCCTCGCAAAGACAAAAACTTATTTTCATCCGCTGCCCATACTGCCATTCACGGACTCGTAGCCGTGTTTCTCTCCGGGAGTATCGGCGGTAAAGCTTAGTCTTCTCACCATTTGTCGATTTACAAGGTCTGCCTTGTCCGCTGCCTGCCGAGTAGAAGGCCCGTTCTTTGAATATTCTTCGCGCCGTGGTATACTTTAAGATTGTTTTATAGTGTAGAGAGCTTTATAGAGTCGGGGAGTAATGTGGCAAAAGTAATAAAAGAGCCTGATGCGCCGGTTCAACCGGTCGAGTCAACCAAAACAGAGAAGCCGGAAAAAATATTTAAGCTGGTAAGCGAGTTCAGCCCTGCCGGAGACCAGCCGCAGGCCATAAAAGGGCTCGTTGCTTCCATAAATTCGGGCGCAAGGTACCAGACGCTGCTTGGCGTAACCGGCAGCGGCAAAACCTTTACCGCCGCAAAGGTGATAGAGGAGCTTGACCGGCCCGCCTTAATTATCGCCCCTAACAAGACCCTTGCGGCGCAGCTCTACGCCGAGTTTAAAGAGCTATTCCCCGAAAACGCGGTCGAGTATTTTGTGTCGTACTACGACTACTACCAGCCCGAAGCGTATATGCCGGCCTCAGATACCTTTATAGAGAAAGACGCCTCTATAAACGACGAGATAGACAAGATGCGCCACTCCTGCACGCACTCAATTCTTACCCGCAGAGACGTTATAGTCGTGGCATCCGTCTCGTGCATCTACGGTATCGGTTCGCCCGACGACTACGGCTCTATCCATTTATATATAGCCCGAGGCATGGAGGTCGAGCGCAATGTCGTGCTCAAAAAACTGGTGGACATGCAGTACAGGCGAAACGACCACGACTTTCACCGCGGAACATTTCGTGTGCGGGGCGACGTGGTCGATATTTTTCCGGTCTACGAGGCCGAGACCGCAATAAGAGTAGAGTTTTTCGGCGACGAGATAGAGAGCGTCTCAGAGATAGACCCTTTAAGGGGGCTATCAAGAAAAAAGTTAGAGCGCGCGCTTATCCATCCGGCATCGCACTTCGTAACCACAAAAGAGAAGTTGACCCGGGCTATGGATTCGATCAGGGAGGAGTTGCAGGAACGGCTCGTAGAGCTTAAGGCCGAGGGCAAGAACCTTGAGTACCAGCGGTTGGAGCAACGTACCTTGTACGACCTTGAGTTTATGGAAGAGATGGGGTACTGCTCGGGAATAGAGAACTACTCGCGCCACATTACGGGCCGCCCGCCCGGAGAGCCGCCTTTTACGCTTGTCGATTACTTCCCGGACGATCTTCTGCTCTTTATAGACGAGTCTCACATAGGGGTGCCGCAGTTGAACGGCATGTACAACGGAGACAGATCCCGCAAGCAGACTTTGGTCAATTACGGTTTCCGGCTTCCCTCCGCGCTCGATAACAGGCCGTTTCGGTTTGAAGAGTTCGAGACACGTTTCTCTTCTACCGTGTACGTCTCTGCGACCCCGGGCGACTACGAGGCGCGGGTATCAAAGAGTAATGTCGTGGAGCAGATAATACGCCCGACCGGGCTTATGGATCCGGAGATGGAGGTGCGGCCCGTAAACTCGCAGGTAGACGACCTTCTGGGCGAGATAAAAAAGCGGGTTGCAAAGGGCGAGCGTGTGCTCGTTACCACCCTGACCAAGCGGATGGCTGAGGATCTCGCCCAGTACTACTCTGATATGGAGGTTCGTGTAAAGTACCTGCACTCCGACATTGTAACGCTTGAGCGTATCGAGATAATACGGGATTTGAGGCTCGGCAAGTTCGACGTGCTTGTAGGGATAAACCTGTTAAGAGAGGGGCTCGATATTCCTGAGGTCTCTTTAGTAGCGGTCTTTGACGCCGATAAAGAGGGTTTTCTCCGTTCGGAGCGCTCTTTAATACAGACCTGCGGCAGGGCGGCAAGGAACGTGAACGGCAGGGTTATACTTTACGCCGACAAGATTACAAGGTCTATGTCCCTCGCTATGAACGAGACAGAGCGCAGAAGGAAGATTCAGGCGGAGTACAACAGAGAGCATAATATAACGCCGGAGACCATCAAAAGCTCTATAAAAGATATATTGTCGACTATATACGAGAGCGACTACTATACGGTAGATGTGTCAGCCGCCGAAGAGGCTGAGGGTTATGTGCCTGTCTCCGAGTTGCCGGGGCTGAT
>JAJRYL010000272.1 GCA_024275855.1 Deltaproteobacteria bacterium | reverse complement strand
AGGTAGGACAAAACCAATCTTGCGCCCGTTATCTCGCGTGTTATCTCAACAACGTTTTGTACAAGTTCGTCAATATCCGCTGTTTTAGCGGTAGCCCCGGAAAGCCTGAGCAGGTTTTTTGTGATCTCGGTCTCCTGTAAAATTTGCTCCTCTATCCTTTTTTGCCCGGTTATATCTCTACCGTTTACGGCAAAGCCGATAACTTCTGTTCCGTCGCTGTAATACGGATAGTAATGAATATCCATGTACCTCGGTTCGTGGTTCGGAAAGTTAATCCATGCTTTATGGTTTACTTTTTTACCGGCCAGACAAAGTTCAGCATTGGGCAGTATCATTTCATTAAAAAATTTCTTTCCGAGAATCTCCTCTACCGTATGGCCTATAATATCGTTTAAAGTTTTATTAAACGCGTCCAGATATGCCCGGTTAGCGGTCATGCAAGTGAACTCTCTATCTATAAGCGCCATCATATCGGTAGAACTCGAAACAATATGCTCGAACTTGCGAAGTTGCTCGTCGGCTTTTCTGCGCTCTGTTATATCAAGAATTATAGCCACGTATGCCGGAGCCGACTCATAGGTAGAATACTGTATGTGCACCTCTACCGGGTAAGTCGAACCGTTCTTTCTACGGTGTATGGTTTCGAACTGTATAAGCTCTTTTTCGCCTGTACGAAGAGGTTCGAGGCGCCTGGTAAAAGACTCAAGGGTGAACTCCGGTTTGATATCGCTCGTAGACATACTTTGAAGTTCCTCGATGGAATAACCGAGGTTCCTACACGCCCCGGCGTTCACGTGTATGAACTTCATGGTAGCGGCGTCGAATACATAGATCTCGTTAAGTGAGCCTTCGAGAATATTGCCTAACTCCATATTGACCGATTCCGTCACTTTGCGATCGTTCTCGTCTTTTATTCTCTGAAGCGCGAAGGAGATGTCGAGCGCCGCTTCCTCAAGCAGGTTTATCTCGGCTTCGTCAAAGAAGCGGGGTTCAACGGCGTAGACATTTAAAGCGCCGATGCTTTTGTCGTTAAGCTTGATGGGAAAGGCCGCCGATGAGCGGTATCCTTTTGCAAGAGCGTGTTCTCGCCAGGGTTGATATTCGGGATTGTTCGCGAGGTCGTTAAAGACGATGCTCCTGCCTTCGTGTATTGAGCGACCGGTCGGGCCGCTTGCGGCCAGGTCGTCGGAGAGTGAAATTTTAATATTGCGCAGGTAATCGGAGCCTTCTCCGCTAAAGGCGGTCGGTTCGACTATCTGGGTTTTTTCATCAAGCATGCCGATCCATGCAAATTTGAACTTGCCGAATTCGATGGCTATGTTACAGATTTCTTTAAATAATTTTTCTCTGTCCCGCTCTCTTACTATGGCCTGGTTGACCTGGCTCAGGGTTGCGTATAAACGGTTGGCTTTGTATAATTTCTCTTCTGCCTGTTTACGATCCGTTATGTCGCGTATTATGCCTACCGCCCCCCATCCGTCGCTTACCCTGACAGCGTTGATCGAGTGCGAGATAGGAAATTCCGTTTCGTCCTTCTTCTTCGCGACCATCTCTGTTGTTTTACCAACCATAGGCCCGTTACCGGTAGCGCCGAAGAGGCGGAAGCCCTTTTTTAATTTATCCAGAAATCTTTCGGGTACTATAAGGTCTACCATGTTACGGTTGAGCGCCTCTTCTTTTGAGTATCCGAAAATTTTTTCTGCCGCCGGGTTCCAGAACAGGACCGTTGCTTTACTATCTATCATTATCAAGGCGTCCATGGCGGTGTACGCTATCTTTTGAAGCCTGTCCTGACTGATAGAAAGCTCTCCTTCCAAGCACTTCGTATACTCCTCTTTAACCCGTTCAAGCTCCTTTCTTTCAGATATATCCCGGCAGGAGCAGAGCATCAGGTGCCTTTTGCCTAAATCCGCTACCGAGGTCATTATGTCTACGTGCAGGGCCGTACCGTCCTTTTTTATAATAACCGCGTCAGGCAGCTCCCCTCCGTCCGACACCATAAACTTCTTAAAATTATTCATGTACTCACGGAGCTTTTCTTTCGGGTAGAGCGCGTCGATTTTCAGTTGTCGGAGTTCGTCCGCGGTATAACCCAAAATGGTTCCGGCCGCTGAGTTTGCCTCAAGTATCTCTTTTGTGCCCGGGTCTATAAGAAGTATAATGTCGTTGGCGTTTTCTATCAGGGTCTTGTATCTTGTCTCTGAATTTTTAAAAGCGTTAAGCGTTTCCTGAAGCGAAAGGGCCATTTTGTTGAACGCGGTGCCGAGCTGTTCAAGTTCGTCTCCCGTCTGTATTGCTATGCGGTGGCCGAACTCTCCGTTAGCGATAGCTTTAGAGCCGTTATAGAGTTCAAGCATAGGGCGGGTTAGTTTTTTTGAAATCATAAAAGCGAGGAAGAGGCCGAGGCCTATTACAAATATAGCGCCGCACCCCATGATAATCCACGAGCGCCTCCATGCCGTGTTCATCTCGTTAACGGCCTGCGTCATCTCCAGTACGTCTATATAGTACCATCTGGTAATCCGCGCGGTAGCCGGGCCGAGAACCTGGTAGTCCAGTCTCTCCATCATAGATGCGGCCGCGCTGTTTCCAACAGGGGCAGGGACGGCGAGTATCTTCATAGAGAGTTCTTGAGCCTCCTGCCACGTGCCCTCCAGTTCTTTGAGCATTAGCAGTTCGTCATCCGCTTTTTCAAAACCGAGCGTCTTTAGCCCGGTCAGTACAAACCGCGCCTCATTTAAAAGTTTTTGAAGTTTTTGTGACTGCTTATGAAATTTGTCCATATACTCTGGCTTGCCGGTGATGATGTAGTCGTTGGCAGGCATAGCTATGCGTTCGAACTCAACCGACAAGTCGTGGCTTATTCGTAACTCCATAGCGATGAGATCGATTTTCCGGATGGTCGATTGTACGGCGTTACGATTATAGGCTACTATTATGCCGATAAAGAAGAACATAACCAGCACCACCACGGTGAAACCGAGGAGCATCTTCTTTCTTATTTTGAGGCGCAAAGGTTCTCCATTATAGAGGTTGCTTTAGGCGACCGGTTGCAGAGTTATACTTT
>JAJRYL010000271.1 GCA_024275855.1 Deltaproteobacteria bacterium | reverse complement strand
TTAATATTATTTTTGCCCGGAGGGCTCTCTTTAATGAAGGTAATGATTTGTCATGACGGTTCAGACAGTGCGCAGGTAGCTCTTGAACGGACTGTTGAGCTGTTTAAAGCGGGCAAGCCGGACGTAATACTGCTTACGGTGGTAGAAGAGCCGCTTGATGCCACAAGCGTTGATGAAGATAGTTTTGACAAGTGGAAGGCTAAACGGGATGAAGATTTAAGGGATGCCGCGCAGTGGGTGGCATGTAACGGTCTTGAGGTTGACGCGCTCTTAGCTGTTGGAGATCCGCGCAAGATGATACTTGAGGCCGTAAGCATGAAAAACCCCGCGCTGCTTGTAATTTCGAGAAGCGGCGGCGGTACGGAGAAGCTGGTTATAGGAGGCGTGGCCTCCTACATTCTCAAGCATGCGTTGTGCCCGGTAATGGTCGTGTAGATGGCTGTTGCCGGTTTAGAAGTGTCACTTTAGGGTACTTGCAGGTATAAAAAATAATTATTGGAGGGTAGGATATGACGTCACACGGAGACAAACAGATGGGGGCCGGAGACCTTTTCAGGTTGCACCGGATAGATATTCGAGCCCTGCACAAGACATGGTTCGCCTTTTTCCTGACGTTCTACGTCTGGTTCAATATGGCTCCGCTTGCCACTACTATTATAGCGGATATGGGTCTCACCTTGCAGCAGATGAAGCTGCTCTTTATCTGTAACGTCGCCCTTACGGCTCCGGGGCGTGTTATCGTCGGTATGCTTACCGACAGGTTCGGGCCTCGAAGAACGTTTACGGTTATCCTTATTATTATGGCTATACCCTGTTTCTTCTTCGCTTTCGGAACCACTTATATACAGTTGCTTGTTTCAAGGCTTGTGCTTTCGCTCGTCGGTACCGGTTTTGTCGTTGGTATCCATATGACCTCTCTCTGGTTCAAGCCGCGCGATATCGGTTTTGCGCAGGGTGTTGAGGCAGGGCTGGGTAACTGGGGTTCATCCATCGCCGCTATGACTATTCCGATAATAGCGCTTAACGTCTTTGGCGGAGCGTACGGCTGGAGATACGCCATAGCGGTCAGTGGTGTCGTAATGATGGCATACGGCTTCTACTTCTTCTTTGCTATAACTGACGGTCCTACAAACGTCTACCACAAGTCTACCAGGGGCGCGGCCATTGAGGTAAGTTCGTGGGGAGACCTGATTAACGCCATCTGCTGGACCATCCCGACTATCGGCGTAATCAGTATACTTGTCTGGAAGATACAGAGGCTCGGTTTTCTTACCGCAACAGGGGCCGGTATCGCTTACGCTGTTATCGCTATAGTCGTACTCTATCAGGTTATACAGCTTTTAAGGGTCAATATGCCGATACTCAAAAGGGGCGTACCTGAAGACGACAGGTACCGCTTTACCGATGTGGCGTGTCTGTGTACCTGCTACGTCTCCTGTTTCGGCGTTGAGCTTGGCATCGTCTCCATGCTTCCTATGTTCTATCAGAAGACATTTGGCCTCACCCCGCAGGTAGCGGGTATTGTCGGGTCGTTCTTCGCATTCACCAACTTTTTCGCCCGCCCTCTCGGTGGGTTTATTTCGGACAGAAGCCCGTCCCGTAGAGCCTCTATGCTTATAACGCTTGCGTTTATTACCGCAGGTATGGTTCTTCTCGGACTCTTTGGCAGTATTAACCTTTATCTCTCAATCTTCCTTACCATCGTAACCGCTCTCGGGGTTATGGCTGCTGAAGGAACAACCTTTGCCCTTGTGCCTCTCGTTAAAAGGCGTCTTACAGGGCAGATATCCGGTTATGTGGGCGCGTATGGAAATGTCGGGGCTATCATCTTCCTGACGGCTTATACGTTCCTCACAGACACGCAGTTCTTCCTCTTTATCGGAGCGACAGCCTGCGCCACCTTCTTGTTTAACCTGTTCTTCCTGAAAGAGCCTGCTGGTGCATTCGCTGGAGAGTATCAGCTCTCCAGTGTGGACAGAGCTATGATGGAAGGTGACCAGTAGCTGACGATACCTGCTCCGTACGCTTAACAGCGTACGGAGCAGGTATATTTATTTTTCCCAATAGCCGTAAAAGCACAGTATTTTAAAAAACAAACGGTACGGCAGTGCTTCCAAAGTAGATTTGCAGGTGTGATTTTCAGATTTTTCTACTTTGCGCTCTCGTACCGAGAATGACTTCTAACCAGTAAAATCGAGCACTTTCCGGCCGCCGATTTTTTATTTTAAAAAAGCGAAGAAAATGCTGGACAGCGACGCATGGATTTGATACTTTACGGCGAACCTGTTAAAACAAATCGGCGTGTATGAGCAGTTCCGGCTAAAGTAGATCGAAGCCCTGTATTTTATTAAGCGGCCTCGACTCCGGAACGTATACTGTCTGAGCCTGCCGTAGTAGCAGGACAACAAAGGACTGTACACTTTGAACCGACGGATTAAAAAGAGACTTAGTAGTATCTGTAAAACACTGCTTACCTTGCCGGTAAGTTCCGCACGTTGTGCGAAGGTGTTGTCTGGTAAGTCGGTCAGCGTACTTATGCCGGTAGGCAGGTCAATGTCCGAAGTGCCCGTTATGATCGTTAAGTCCACTTACATGTCAACCGCCGTGCTTGTTGTTAAAAGCCCCCTGCGCCTTAAGTGCGGCGCGGAAACAATAAGCCTGATGCGGTCACAGGTACGCTGCATTCTCAAAGAGAAGGCCGTGCAGGGGCAAAGGGCTACCGCCAGGGTAGCCACAGCAGTAGTAAAAGTTCTCGGTACATTCCCATGCGCCGAGAAACCGGTACAACCCGCCATTTTCAAAGAATTACTCTCCCGCAATAACAGTATAGAAAACGACCTTGTTACTGATCGTGACTCGGCCTCGGCAGCAACTGAGGCCAGTATCGCGCATTCAGGGAGCAATGTAGTTCACTTCACACGCCCAAGCGATGTAAGTCACGGTCTTACCGTACAGCTCGCAAGGGACGACCTCGATTCAATTCTCACCGCATAAGGCACCTGTCAAACGCAGATCCGGCGTTAATAGCCAGCAAGAAGTATTTTAACCGTTAGGGGCCTGTCAT
>JAJRYL010000270.1 GCA_024275855.1 Deltaproteobacteria bacterium | reverse complement strand
GCGTGATTTGGGCTACCGTTGTATACGACCCGCTCTGCCACTGGGTATGGGGCGGTGGTTGGATGGCGAAAATGGGCGTGCTCGACTTTGCGGGCGGTATAGTTGTTCATATAAGTTGCGGAGTGGCCGCGTTGGTTGCGGCGGTGGTGGTAGGTAAAAGGCGCGGTTGGCCGACGGAACTTATGCCGCCGCACAACCTTACGCTTACGCTGATGGGCATGGGCATACTCTGGTTCGGCTGGTTCGGGTTTAACGCCGGCTCGGCGCTCGGCGCAAACGGTACGGCGGTCATAGCTTTTGTAAATACCAATGCCGCGGCAGCGGCCGGAACCCTGGCATGGACGGCGATAGAGTGGTACAAAGGCGGTAAACCAACGTTGCTTGGCGCAATGTCCGGCACGGTTGCCGGGCTCGGCTCCGTAACCCCGGCAGCGGGTTTTGTAACCCCGGCGGCGGCTATTATAATAGGGCTTGTGGCAGGTGCGCTCTGTTACTGGACTGTAACCGTACTGAAGATGAAGCTGCGCTACGACGATACGCTCGACGTTTTCGGTATCCACGGAATCGCCGGAACCTGGGGCACGATAGCTACAGGCATCTTCGCGTCAGTAGGGGCCAAGGGGCTCCTTTCCGGCAACCCCCGTCAGCTTCTGGTTCAGTTTATCGCCGTTGTTGCCACGGTCTGTTTTACGGCGGTCTTAACGTATCTGATCTTAAAGTTTGTCGATCTTACCATCGGGTTAAGGGTAGAGGCGGAGGCGGAGTTTGAAGGGCTCGACCTTTCAGAGCACGGAGAGAGCGGTTATATTCTCTAAGTTTCGTATTTTCGTTCTGTTTACAGGTTTTAAGTGTTGAGTTGTTTTGAGACAGCGTTGTTTCTTAAAAGTTAAGAGGTAGGGGCAAGGGCGCCGTCTGTACTTTATGAACGCACTCTGTTTATCGGGCATATTCGAGTTTTCTCGACTAACGGAGTCGCATTGGGAATTGAGGTAGAAAAGAGTTATGAAGAGGATAGAGGCTATAGTAAAGCCGTTTAAGCTCGATGATGTAAAGCAAAGACTAAATGAGTTGAATGTAGAGGGCATGACAGTTACGGAGGTTAAGGGGTTCGGTAGGCAGAAGGGCCATACCGAGGTCTATAGGGGCGCGGAGTACACGGTCGATTTCCTGCCTAAGATAAAGATAATGGTTATCACTTCCGACGAGATGGCTGCGCAGGTTGTTTCGGCTATGGTAGAGGGCGCGCGTACGGGTTCTATCGGAGACGGCAAGGTCTTTGTCTCTTCGGTAGAAGAGGTAATAAGGATAAGAACGGGTGAGAGCGGCGACGAGGCGCTATAAACTGTTTTACTGTACGGCAGAGGAGTAATCTTTTGGTAGTAAGCTCTGCGTTATGCGGAGGCCGGGTCTACCTGCCTTCGCGGGTTGACCGGCGGCGCAGGCTAAAGTACAATAAAAAGAGCCTGTAATTATTCCTGGCAGCCGTATAAAAGAGTGTCTGTTTTAAGGATGAAAAAGGGTTGGACGGACTGTTAGTCGGAGAAATATAAATTTTTTGACGTAACGGAGGTAGGTGGTATGAAGTACTATTTTAATAAATCTCTAAGCGTGGGTTTCGATGAAGCTGTCTCTACTGTTACGGAGGCGCTTAAAGCCCAAGGCTTCGGTATCTTAACGGAGATAGACGTAAAAGCGACGCTTAAGAAAAAGCTCGATGTGGACTTTCGCCAATATACGATTCTTGGGGCGTGTAATCCCGGTTACGCCCATAAGGCGCTGCTTGCCGAGCCACATATAGGGCTTATGTTGCCGTGCAACGTATTGGTTCAGGAGCTTGAGAGCGGTGAAGTAGAGGTGTCGGCCATAGACCCTGCGGCTTCTATGCAGGCGGTCGAGAACTCTGAGCTTGGCGATGTTGCCGTTGCCGTTAGAGATAAGCTCAAGTCTGTAATCGAGAACCTGTAAGCATCTGTCCTGTTCTTGTTAATGTCCGGTACCCTTTGTAACAACGGGCGGAGCGTGGCGGGTTGCTACGTGCATGAACGGATTTATGAAGGGGCAGGCCGCGTCGATTTTTTTTTGCGCCTTAACCTTTTTGTATTAAAGATTCCGCTGGTTAAAGAGGCTTGAGTGAGCGTGGCGGGTAGTAAAAGTTTTAGCGGGTATAGATTCAAGAAGAAGGCTCTAAACCGTGGGTCTCCAGCCGGCCTTCTCGGTATTATGCAGCCTCGGTAATAAGGCGAGGGTTCTATTTAGCGTTTTGCGCCTCTTCGAAGAGGTTTTTATATTTGCCAAGCCCCTGCTCTTCGAGTTCGTCTACCGGCACAAACCGCAAAGACGCGGAGTTGATGCAGTAGCGTTGCCCCGTAGGCGCAGGGCCGTCGTTAAAGAGGTGCCCGAGGTGAGAGTCGGCTTTAGCGCTTCTAAGTTCCGTTCTGGTGCCGAAAAAACCGCGGTCCTCTTTTTCTACAATGCTCTCCGGGTCTATCGTTTTTGTAAAACTCGGCCAGCCCGTG
>JAJRYL010000269.1 GCA_024275855.1 Deltaproteobacteria bacterium | reverse complement strand
TGCTCACATATATTCGTATATGCTTTGCACAGTGCTAACTGAAGAACAGATACCGTAGTTTTGCTCTGCGCTGTAACCTCACCAACTGATACTGTTCATTAGGAGATAGCGGCATGAAAATTGCCGTTATTGTATAAGATGCTCAAACTCTACGCACTATTCCATTGCAATCTCGCCTTTTCCATGGTGCCGTCGGCGCATTACCCTTCTATTATTAAAAATTGTTACCGCCCGCTTCTCTCTTTAGCAAAAGATGGTCTGCAAATATCGGTTGAGATGAGCGCCTGTACGCTCAAAATTATAAACAGGCTCGACCCGGCCTTTGTAATCGAGCTAAAGGAGCTTTGGGCCGACGGCAAGTGCGAGTTTGTCGGCTCCGGTTATTCGCAGGCGATTTTTCCGCTTATTCCGGCCGCTGTAAACAGGTGGAACCTGAAGGCCGGTAACAGGGTCTATAAAGAGTTGCTTGGCCGTAGCCCGGAAACCGCGCTGGTAAATGAGCAGACCTACTCGAAGGGGCTGGTAGACCTCTATACGGAGGCCGGTTATGCGACTTTAATAATGGACTGGAACAACTGTTTTTTACATAATAAGTACCCGGAAACCTGTAAGCACACTCCGCAGAAGGCCGCCGGTTTCAATACAGAAATAGACGTGATCTGGTCTAACTCTATCGCTTTTCAGAAATTTCAACGCACAATTCATGCTGAAGTCGATGAAAGCGATTATATAAAGTACCTTTTCGGAGAGTATAAAGAGGGCGGTAACCGGGTATCCGTTATCTACTGCAACGATGCCGAGGTCTTCGATTACAGACCCGGAAAAGAGGTTCATGTAGTAGGCGAGTATGACCGCGTCCGTAAACTTTTAAAGCGTATAACAGAAGATAAAAGGGCGGTGCTGCTCACCCCGTCGGTTATTGCAGAGGACTTTAAAGCAGAGGGCGGGGGCCAAAAACCGCTTCTGCTCGAGTCCGCTGAAATGCCGGTAGTTACAAAAAAACAGGGCAAGTACAACCCCGTGCGCTGGGCGGCAACGGGCAGGGACTCGGTGCATATAAATACCGAGTGTTATAAGGTATTTAAAAAAATATCAGTAATAATAACCGCGAACGTTATTTCAGAAAAAGAGACCGAAAAGCTGAAAGAGGTACTTTGCGAGATATGGGGTAGCGATTTCAGGACAAATACTATTGACGAAAAATTCTTTTACTTCCATAAGTTGCTTAGAGGACTTAAAGTAGAGACTGATAAAATTTTTAAAGAATTCACTTTAACCCCGCCGGCTTCGGACATCGATTTTGTTACTATGGAAACATCAACGCCACCTGCTCATCAGGAGGCGAAAATAACCTCTACGGATACCGTATTAAAGGTATCGACCGGTACGGTAGTTGCGCGGTTTTTAACTAATAAGGGGCTTGCTATAAAGGCGCTTACTTTCCCTGCGGTATCTCAACACCCGTTACTCGGAACCCTCGACCACGGTTATTATAACGACATGCGGTATGGCGCCGATTTTTTTAGCGGCCACCTTATTCACCTTACAAAAGAGGCTGAAAAAACCGTTGATTTGAAGAGCGTAACCCCTGTTATTGAAGAGGACGAAACCTCGGTAACGGTCAGCGTCAGGCTCGAACTCGGTATCTGCACCCTGTGGAAGAGTTACCGAATCAGTAAAGACGAGCCAAAGGTAGAGCTTAAGTACCGGATGAAGGTAAACGGCCTTGCGGCAAGCTCTTTAAGGCTTGGGATATTCACAGCCCTGCCAGTTGCTTTCGATTCCGGTACTTTGTGGATAGAGACGGTAAACGGCGGCGACGAACCGGAACGTTTCTCTCTTGCGGGGCATAAAGTCTCACACGACCAGCCCCCGTGTCCGGGCGTTAGCGCCTCGGCGTGCCTCGGCGCGACAGACGGGGTGGTCACGGTTGGGGACTCAAAGAAGAGTTTTACGATTTATACGGATAAATCGACACTTTACTCCGTGCCTATGGTTAACTACACGGGTGTTGACGACTCTTTTTTTCTGCGTATCTACCACAGTATAGGAGAGGTAGACGATACAGCGTGGTGGGTATGGCGCGGGTATAACGAGGCCGCCTTTACTATTACCGCGCGAAAGCTTCAATAATAGCGTCGGGAAAAACCCTGTTGCCGGGGTAACGGAAAGACGGGAATATATGAGAGAAGCTGTGGATAAACCGGGTATTTTCGAGAAAAACTGCCGGGTTATAGAAGAGAAGAACAGCGAGCTTGCAACGGAGTTGAGGACTTTTTCGGGTGAAAGTATAGAGCTTTTGCGCGCAAAAAACGGCGAGTATACCTTTAAGTACGGGGGCCGGTTTTTCCACTCCGGTTACGACCCCGCTAAAGAGGCGGCAGAGCAGGTCGAAGACGTCTTATCTAAAAAGCCGGACTGGGTGGTTATCTTCGGCCTCGGGCTCGGTTATCTTCTGCGTACTTTTGTAGAGCGCGGCCACTTTAAGCTGATTATCTACGAGCCGGAAATGGAGATACTGCACGGAGCTTTAAGCGCGGTAGACCTTTCCGAAGAGCTGTCTCATAAATCCGTTTATCTGTGCAGCGACATGATGACCGCAACGCACTGTATACGCGACTTTGTCGACGGTATGGACAGCCTGCTCAGTTATCAGCCCGGCGCGTACAGGGCGACCTTTGAGCGTGAGTTTATCGACTTTACCAACAGGGTGCAGAACGCGCAGACCACAACGCAGGTGGCTGTAAAGACCAATATTGATTCGCGCCTGCCGTGGATAGAGAATTATCTTGAAAACTTCTCCTACCTGCCAGATACCCCCTCTATAGATGTGCTTAGGGGCAGATTTACCGGCAAACCTATGATTGTGGTCGGCGCGGGGCCGTCGCTCAATAAAAACGGACACCTGTTAAAAGAGTTAAAGGGCAGGGTTATTATAATGGCGGCCGTTACGGCGTACAAACCGCTTTTAAAGCTTGGGGTTGTGCCTGATTTTGTTATTGCCGGCGAACGTATTGATATGCCCGAGTACTTTACCGATGGAGAGCCTGATAAAGAAATTCGCCTTATTCTCGCTGAAGTTTCAAGCCCTGCTCTCTTTCAAAGGCAGGCTAAGGGAAGGTTCGTCTTCTTTAACGCCTTCAATCATTTGAGCGGCGAGCAGGCAAAGATGTGGGGCAGCGGGTACTTTGCCTCAATAGGCGGCTCCGTTACCACCTCTGCGCTCGATATGGGTATTATGTTCGGCTGCGACCCCGTTATCTTCGTCGGGCAGGACTTGGCTTTCGGAGACGGAGAGACGCATGTGGCGGGCGGGGTATACGAAGGGCAGAGTTTAAAAATAGACAGCAAAACGGGTGTCGGAACAATAGACTGGGATTACGCCGACGGCAGAACCGGAACTATAAATTATACGATTTTGTGGCTAAAGGGGCTGAACGGAACCCCTGTGGCAAGCAAGTTCGACTGGGTGACCTTTCATCAGTGGTTCGAGACCTACATGCACTTTATGGTTAAAGAGGGCATGAGACAGAAGGTTATAAACGCCACGGAGGGCGGCGCTTATATAGAGGGTATGGAGCATATATCCCTTAAAGAGGCGATAGAGCGCTATGTCGGCGCTAAGGTCGGGATAGACCGCGTAATCGACTTAGCGCTTAAGGACAGAGCCCCTGTAGATTTCATCGCTCTTGGAAAATCCCTTGTGCGGATGAGCGAAGGTCTGGTATATATTAAGAAACAGGCTGTAAAGATTCTTAAAGAGGTGAAGAAGATAAGGGCCGCCCACAAGAAGTCGGGCTTAACGTCTGAACTGCTTAAATATGTCAAGAGGATAGAGGGTCTGGAAAAAAATCTTTTCGATATGACCCGCAAGACCCCTTTTCTGTGGGAGGCGCTCTCGGCTTATACGCATAAGCTTAAAGAGAACCTGCGCAGTGAGCATCCGGCGGGGGAAGAGGACAAGTTCAAAGAAGATATAGACATTACGGAAGAGACGTATAAAGAGGTTCTTTCCATGACAGAGAGGTTCTTTCCTGTCTTCGACAGGGCACAAGAGGTTCTAAAGTCCAAGAAGAGCGCGGGTGGGGAGTGCGCAGTATAAAATTCAGCTTATTAATAAGTGAGTCCTTATGACGGAAATTTATATCGACGACAACAGAATAGATTTTGAGGATACGGAGAATGACGCTACCATAGGCGAACTGATCGGCATGGTAGAGGCGCAGTTGAAAGAGCAGAGGCGGTTTGTGGAGGAGCTTATAATAGACGGCAGGGCCGAACCGGACTTTCGCTCCGAGGCGACATCGAAAAGGCTTATCCTTAACTTCGCCACGTTAAAGCTGCTCTCTTCTACAGTTGAGTCGATAGCGCTCGAAGGGGTAGACGTGCTCGAACGGTACTTGACCGTGGTGCTGGAAAATATTAACAAGTACGTGTCGGCCCTGCGCACCGGCGGCAGTCCTGCCGGAGCCTCTCCTGTAGTGGTGATAGACGGCATGACGGAGATAGCCAAGACCATGAACGAGCTTAACAAGGGCGGTGTTAATTACGACATTACAATCTTCAGAGCCGACCCGGCGCTCTTTTATAGCCGTATTTTAGGGTGCCTTGAGACGCTGAACAAGGCGAAAGAGTCTGTTGATAGCGTGCTTATGGGAGATATTTTAGAGTACGAGCTGAAACCGCTTGTAGAAGAGATGCTCAATACGCTCTTCGCGAAGCGGAAAAACTGAGAGTTATTTAAGTAACCCGTCCTTTTTCCCGATAATATCTATAGAGCGGTTCGGTATTTCTGTTTCGTAACGGAGGTAAAGAGCGCCCTATAAAACGGATTTCGGCAAGGACGCCGGGTCAACGGGCTAAGGAGGGACTTAAGTTAGATAACGCGGGTGGTCTGTATGCCATTAGTTATCAACACCAATATACTCTCTTTAATAGCGCAGTCCAATATAACCCAAGCCGACAGACTGCTAAAGCTCAGCGTTCAGAGGCTGACTTCGGGCAACCGCATAAACAGCTCTTCAGACGATTCAGCCGGCCTTGCCAGGGCAGACAAACTAAGATCACAGTCGAGAATGATTCAGGCCTCAATGCGTAACGCCAACGACGGCATAAGCGCGCTTGAGGTCGCTGACAAGGCCGCCGAGCGGATAACCAACATCTTGACAAGAATGGGCGAGCTTGCCGCGAGCGCTTCTCAGGGCACTCTCGACGCGAATACGAGAAGCTACTACAGTACGGAGTACAACGACCTTTTAAACGAGGTGGAGCGTATTGCGCAGACCACCGAGTTCGGCGGCAACAAGCTCTTGAACGGGGTCGTTACATCGCTTACCATGTTCGTGGGTTTTAAAAATTCGTCGAACGACCAGGTGAGCGTATCGATGATAGCCCTTACCGCCGCCGGCGCTACCGGGGCAATAGGGCTTAGTCTCTCGTCAGAGGCTCTTACCTCGGTAACGGGCGCGTTAGGCGCGATAGATACGGTAAGCGCCGCGCTCGCAACGGTAAACGACGCGCGTTCGGTCTTCGGCGCAAGCTCCAACAGGCTCTCTATCTCTTTGTCTAACCTGCAATCGACCTTCACCAATTTTCAGGCCGCCGAGTCGCGTATA
>JAJRYL010000016.1 GCA_024275855.1 Deltaproteobacteria bacterium | reverse complement strand
TTCAGTATCGACGGCGGCACAAACTACCTTACGGCAGACCTTATCTCGGGCGGCTCGCTCGTTTCGGGTAACGCCTATAACGGCGCCACGGTAAGCGTTGCGATAAAGGACGCCCTTGAGTCCGCCAACGGAACCACCGACACCTATACGGTAACGTATGACGATCAAACCGGCCTTTTTACGATAAAAAACGATACCGGCAATAGCGGTACTTTAGTGCTCGACTGGTCTCACGCCAACACAACGGCTGAGACGCTTCTCGGTTTCAGCGCCGTAACTTCAGGCAGTATAGCGGCAGGATCGACAGATGTCAGCAATACCGCCGCCGGGGCCTTTACGCTTGCGAAGGCCGGAGATACATATAACTTCAATACCCCGGTTACCGTTTACGACTCTCTCGGTAACGCCCATGTTCTCACCATGTACTTTAGAAAAGATTCGCTCGGAGGCACGGGTAACGTATGGGAGTGGTACTCTGTGGTGGACGCCGCCGACAGTACCGCCGGGACAACGCAGATACAGGCGCAGGGTACGGTAACCTTCAATACCAGCGGCGCGCTCTACACAGAGTCCTCTACTACGTACGCGGTCGGCGGGTTCGACTTTACTGGAGGCGCGGTACAGAACCAGACAATAACGTTCGATTTCGGCACAAGCATAGTTCAGTCCGGAACCGGTAAAGACGGCACCACGCAGTACGGAACGGATTCCGGCATATCAGCGCTTACTCAGGACGGTTACTCCTCCGGTACGCTGCGTTCTATAAGCATTACGGATGACGGTTTAATTACCGGTGTCTACTCAAACGGCAGAGACCTTACTCTCGGACGGGTGCTGCTTGCCAGCTTCGCCTCTCAGGAAGGGTTAAAGGCCTCGGGCAGCAACCTCTTTAGCGAAACCTTCAGTTCAGGCCAGCCTATTGTCGGCTCACCCGGCTCGGCGGGCAGAGGGCTTGTTCAGTCAAACACGCTTGAGCTTTCAAATATAGACATAGCCCAGCAGTTCGTAAATATGATTACGGCCCAGAGGGGTTTTCAGGCAAGTTCAAGAATTATTACCACAACAGATGAACTGTTGGGAGAACTCGTAAACCTTAAGAGGTAGTAGAGCGTCGGATTAGTTCCTAATGAGCCCCTTGACCCGTTAACGCGGGTCAGGGGGCTCTTTTTTGTTAGAGTCATAATAATGACTATTAAGGTTCAATTCTGTGACTTCAAGCGCTTTAATCTGTGTGGTAGAGCGCGTCAACGGATATGGTGAAATATTATTCAATCTTTTCAGTACGTTATAATTGCTTAAAAAATAAGTGGTATGGCACGCCTATTGCATTTTAATAAGCAAGTTACTTTAGATTGCAATAGCAAAGCTCTGTAGGGGCGGCTATAATTTTTTTTTAAACGGGGAGGAATAGATGGCGGACGAAGACGACGCAAAAGAGGAAAAACCTGCGGCTAAGGGTGGTCTTCTTGCAAATAAAAAAATGTTGATAATTATCGTGGCCGTTGTTGTGCTCGTTGGCGGCGGCGCCGCTTTCTTTCTGCTAAAAGGCGGGGGCGGGGATGAGGTTGCCGATGGCGGTAAAGATGTTAAGGCCGCCAAGCACGAAACAGCCAAGAAGAAGTCCGGCGGACACGGCGGCGCCGAGAGCGAAGGCGCGGCCTCAGAGGGGCCAACGGTACTGCTGTTAAAACCCTTTATCGTAAATCTTCAGGACCAGTCCGGAGGGCGGTACTTGAAGCTTACGCTCAATCTTGAGCTTACGTCTCCTGAGTCTGCCGAGAGCCTTAAGGTGAACGACCCGAAGATTAGAGACTCTATTATTATACTTCTAAGCTCCAAGAGTTACGCCGACATTGGCACGGTCGAGGGAAAGTACAAGCTGAGAGATGAGATAGTAAACAGAATTAATCAGTTTCTGCCGGACAATTCGGTAAAGACGGCTTACTTCACGGAGTTTGTTATTCAGTAACGGTATCCGGTTTTCATGGTGTCAGATAGTGGAAGGTTAAATTCGCATGGCTGAACAGATATTGTCGCAAAACGAGGTAGACGCGCTCTTAAAGGGGCTTTCCGACGGTGATATAGATACCGAGAAAAGGGCTACCGTAACAGAGGTTGACGGGGTAGTAGTTTACGATTTCGAAGATCAGGCGCGCTCGGTGCGCGGCAAGATGCCGAGCCTTGAGATGATTAACGAAAAGTTCTGCCGCTCCGTAAACGAGGGGCTTTTTAATCTACTCAGAAAAGGAGTTGACGTTACCTCCGAAGGTATTGAGACTATGCGGTACTCGGATTTTCTCGCCAACCTTAAGATGCCCTCAAGCCTCAATATCTTTCACCTTTCGCCACTTAGGGGCCAGGCCCTGCTCGCCTTCTCTTCAGAGCTTGTCTTTATAATCGTAGATACCTACTTCGGAGGCGATGGCCGTTTTCATACACGCATAGAGGGCAGGGACTTTACGCATGTCGAGCAGTCGGTCGTAAAGAAGGTTGTCGATATTATCTTTGACGAGATGGACGGGGTATGGAGCCCTATTCACCCTGTCGAGCACAAGTTTGTACGTTCGGAGACCAACCCCCAGTTCGTTAATCTTGTCGGGGCTGGCGAGGTTGTCGTCGTTTACAGTTTTCAAATGGAGATAGAGAGCCAGAGCGACCGTTTTTCGTTCTGTGTGCCGTATACGATATTGGAGCCTATCCGGGACAAGCTCTACGGTGTACGGCAGGGCGAGCTTGACGGTATAGACAAGGCGTGGAGTGGCAACATACGGGCGCAGCTCGACCACGTAAAGGTAAAAGTGTCTGGGCGTATCGGCAGGGCGGACTTGAACCTCTCCGAGCTTTTAAGCCTCAAGGTCGGAGACGTTGTTCAGCTCGACCAGAAGGTTCACGAACCGATAGATGTTCTTGTTGAAGAGAAAGAAAAGTTCATCGCGCGCCCGGGTGTAAAGGACGAGCATTACTCAATTCAGATTTTAGCCGTAAAAGAAGAGGGGGATAATTATAATGGCTGACGAACAGGACGAGAATAAGAGCGAAGAGACTGAGGCGCCTCAAGCCGCCGCCGAAGGTACGGACGAAAAAGAGGCCGCCGCCGAGCAAGCTCCTGTAACAGAGGAAGCTCCGGCGGGAGAAGAGGCTCCGGCACAAGAAGAGGCGGCCGCCGCCGAAGGCGACGCTGAAGACGACCCGTGGGGCGCCGCTATGGCGGAGCAGGAGGCCGGAGAGGCCACGGCTGTTCCGGCGCCGCAGCCCGAAATGCCCGAGCCTACCGCCGTTGTGCAGCACAGGCCGGCGGCTACGTTTGGCGAGTTAAAGGCCGAGGCGTCGGGCAAGGGTATTTCCAACCTTGAGCTGATACTCGATATACCCGTGACCATATCGGTGGAACTCGGCAGAACGCAGCTATTTATAAAAGACCTTATCTCGCTCGGGCAGGGCGCGGTAATGGAGCTTGATAAGCTTGCCGGAGACCCTATGGAAATATTTGTAAACGGCCACCTTGTCGCAAAGGGCGAAACCGTTGTTGTAAACGACAGGTTCGGTATAAAACTTACCGATATCGTAAGCCCTACCGAAAGGATCTCCAACCTGACATGAAGGACTCCTCTTACCTCTATATGTTCGCTAAAACGGTACTGATGCTCGGTATCGTAATTGCGGTAATGTTGCTTCTGCTCTGGTTATTTAAAAAGTATATGAACGGGGCAGGCGGCAGGTTCGGCAGGTCTCAGTCTTCCCCTATAAAGGTACTCTCCACCTCTTTCCTGGGTCCGAAAAAGAGCTTGAGCATAGTGGATGTCGCAGGAGAGGTTCTGGTGCTCGGCATAACGGCGGAATCTATCACCTGCCTTGCCACTCTCGACAGAGAGGACGCTCTTGAAGAGATTAAAAAGTACAAGACCGACCGGACGAAACCGGGTTTCAGCTTTTTTCGTAAATGATAAAACGGCGGCATAATAAGACCGCCCTTTCTACCGTGTGGAAAATGAACAGAAAAGTTTTTATTCTCTCTTTCGTACTTTTAGCGCTCCTGTTGTCCGGTACCGCTATTGCTGCCGACCCGTTGAGCCTTCCTTCCATCGATCTTTCTATTGGTGGATCCGAAGGGCCCGAAGGTGTTACAAAGGCGATACAGATAGTTCTGCTTCTTACGTTAATGACGCTCGCGCCGGCTTTTATTCTTATGATGACCTCTTTTACGCGTCTGTTAATCGTCTTTTCGATACTGCGCCAGGCCATGGGCGTGCAGCAGTCTCCGCCTAACCAGGTCTTAATAGGATTGACCCTGTTCCTGACCTTTTTTATTATGTCGCCCGCGCTTATAAAGATAAACGAGACCGCCGTAAAACCGTACATGGGCGGAGAGATTTCGCAAAGCATCGCCTTTACCAGAGCCATGGAACCGCTAAAAGGTTTCATGCTTAAAAATACCCGGAAGAAGGATATTACGCTCTTTCAGGAACTCGCAAACTCCGGCAAGACGGAAAAAGAGCTGGCAGAGATAAAGACCGATAAAAGCCTGGTATCCATGCTCGCTCTCGTACCCGCGTTTATTACCAGTGAGCTGAAGACGGCTTTTCAAATAGGGTTTCTGATCTATCTGCCTTTTATGGTTATAGATATGGTCGTAGCGAGCGTTCTTATGTCGATGGGTATGATGATGCTGCCGCCGGTTATGATTTCGCTGCCGTTTAAACTTATGCTCTTTGTACTTGCCGACGGGTGGTACCTGCTTGTCGGGTCGCTGTTGAAGAGCTTTCACTGACCTGATTTCAGGCACGGAAGGTAGGAAAAGATGACACCTGAATTTATTACGATGATCGGCAAAGAGACCATAATGGTGGTGATACTTGTCTCGGCGCCTATACTCGCGAGCGGTATGGTAATAGGTCTTGCAATAAGCCTGTTTCAGGCGGTAACGCAGATTCAGGAGATGACGCTTACGTTTGTACCGAAGATTATTATCGTTATGGTGGCCTTGCTCTTCTTCGCGCCCTGGATGATGGAACTGCTTATAAACTTTACTACGCACATGATATCCGGCATACCGGATTATATTAAATAACGGCGCTTTCGCACCCCGCCGCATGGGCCCTGTTAAAGGCCCTCTGAATAATTGAGAGACGAAAAAGAGAGAGAGAGTCTTCTTTTACTTTTGTTCACATTTTCAATAACCGCAACAGCGCAAAGAGCGGACAGGTAATAGATTTATGAACCCGTTGAATTATCTCCTTCTGCATACGCCTACCTTCCTTTTTACCGTTATCAGAACGGGTTCTATTCTCGCGGTCGCTCCCATCTTCGGCGCTATCAATGTTCCGGCGAGGGTAAAGATGGGTTTTGTGCTCGTTCTTACTATGCTTCTTACGCCTTTAATGGCGGACGTGCCTATGCCGCAGAATATGCTCTCTCTCGTGCTCGCTATCGCCTCCGAGGTTGTCGTCGGGGCGGCTATCGGGCTCGTAATAAAATTTATCTTTACCGGAATAGAGTTTGCGGGGCAGTTCGCGTCGTTTGAGATGGGACTGAGCATGGCAAGCGTATACGACCCGGTAAGCGCTTCGCAGGTTACGGTTATCGGGCGGCTGTTGTCTATACTTACGGTGCTTATCTTTCTCAGTTTCGATGGCCACCTGATGATGATAGTCGCTCTCAGGAAAAGTTTTGAGCTTATTCCGCCGTACGGTTTTACATTTTCAGGCCCGTTTGCGGATTCGCTTATACGGTTCTCGGCAGATATTTTTATTATCGGCGCAAAACTCGCGACCCCTGTAATAGCGATTTTAACATTTGTAAATATCGGTAACGGACTTCTTGCGAAGGTGGTGCCTCAGTTAAATATCTTTGTGGTCGGGTTCGCCTTAATGATATTGGTCGGTTTTTTTATGCTCAGCCTGATGCTGCCTTACTTTATTACCGCCGTAACGGGCCTGTTGGAAGGTATGTGGAATAATGTTTACACGATTATGAGGGTGATGTAGGTGGCCGATAACGATCAGGACAAAACCGAACAACCCACCTCGCAAAAGCGGGCCGAGACCCGCGAAAAAGGTAATGTCGCGAGCAGTAAAGAGGTTGCCACCTTCGCCGTCTTTTTCGGCGGTATAATGATTTTGTACATTTTTTCGAGCTGGTTCGCAGAAGGCATGTTAAAGCTTTTTAAACACCCGGCCTACCCGTTCAATGCGGAACTTACCGTTACCGACGTGTATGCCCTTTACAGGCGGCTCTTAAAAGATTTTCTTTTTCTTACGGCTCCGGCCTTCGCGATTCCGATTTTCGGTTTTCTGGCCTACCTGCTGCAAATAGGTTTCAACTTTACCGGTACGCCGCTTTCGCCGAGTTTTTCAAAGATCAACCCGATATCGGGTTTTAAAAAAACATTTTCAATCAATGCCGTTAACGAGCTTGTAAAGTCGGTAATTAAGGTTTCCGTACTCAGTTACGTCGTCTATCTAAATATTAAAAAAGAGTGGGTAACGCTGCCGCAGATGATCGATATGGAGATCGCGACCTCTTTCGTTCATATCGCCAGGTTAAGTTTTAATGTCATGTTGCAGACCGTGTGGGTGCTGATTATAATCGCGATAATTGATTACGCGTACCAGAAGTGGCAGCACGAAAAGGGTATGAAGATGACGAAGGAGGATGTAAAAGAGGAGTCCCGGAGTTCCGAGGGAGACCCGGTTGTCAAGGCGCGTATAAAGAGCGCTCAAAGAGAGATGGCGAGAAAGCGGATGATGCAGGACGTGCCAGACGCCGATGTTGTCGTTACAAACCCGACTCACCTTGCCGTGGCGCTCAAGTACGACCCGGATAAGTCGGCGAGCCCTATGGTTGTAGCAAAGGGGGCGGGACTTATCGCCGCGAAAATAAAAGAGATAGCGATAGAGCACGGTGTGACGATTGTTGAGGACAAGCCGCTCGCCCGCTCGTTATTCAAGAGCGTTGAGGTTGGAATGGAAATTCCCATTACCCTTTACAAGGCGGTTGCGGAGATACTCGCGTACGTATACAGGTTGAAGAATAAGACGGTGGCCGGACGGTAGTTTCCGTTAATTAAAACGCAATACTGAATTGGTGGTGAAGAGATGGCGACACTTGCTGAGAATATTTTAAGGCTTAAAAAGGGTTCGGAGTTTATAATTCCGGTTGCCGTGGTCGGCGTGCTCGTACTGATGATTCTGCCGGTACCTGCGATTATTCTCGACCTCTTTATCACCTTCAACATAACCCTCGCCATAGTGATTATATTGATCTCCGTCTATCTTAAGCGGCCTCTCGATTTCGGAAGTTTTCCTACAATCCTGCTTATCGTAACGCTCTTCAGGCTCTCTTTGAACGTCGCTTCCACGCGCCTCATTCTGCTTCACGGTTCAGACGGGGTCGGGGCCGCCGGACAGGTCATCAGGTCGTTCGGTAATTTTGTCGTCGGCGGAAATTACGCCGTCGGTTTCATTATCTTCGCTATCTTGATCATCATCAACTTTATGGTTATCACAAAGGGTGCCGGGCGTATTGCCGAGGTAGCGGCGAGGTTTACTCTCGACGCCATGCCGGGTAAGCAGATGGCTATCGACGCCGACCTTAACGCCGGTTTGATCGCCGACGACGAGGCGCGGCAGAGGCGCAAAGATATC
Organism: Deltaproteobacteria bacterium; assembly: GCA_024275855.1. GTDB lineage: Bacteria > Desulfobacterota > GWC2-55-46 > GWC2-55-46 > JADFVP01 > JADFVP01. Next base: position 56 of record JAJRYL010000016.1, on the reverse strand, counting down.
TCTTTAGAGGCCGACTTTTACGGAGCGATGGACGGAGCGAGCAAGTTCGTTCGCGG
>JAJRYL010000268.1 GCA_024275855.1 Deltaproteobacteria bacterium | reverse complement strand
TACCGACCCGGCGCTTGTGCTCGACAGTGCCGATATGCTGGTGGCGAGCCCCGGGGTCGCGCGTATCGATCCGCTTATAGTAATGGCGAAGGCAAAGGGCGTAGAGGTAGTCAGCGACATAGAGCTTACGTCGCGCTACATTACCGCGCCCATAATAGCCGTGACCGGAACAAACGGAAAGAGCACGGTAGTGACCCTGCTTGGTGAAATTTTAAAGGCTTCGGGACGCACTCTTTTTGTCGGCGGCAACATTGGCGTACCGGTTGCGGAGTACTTTGATCTGGAGCGCGCGCCGGACTTGTGCCTGCTTGAGGTAAGTTCATTTCAGCTCGAACATATAATTACTTTTAAACCGCGCGTGGCCGTACTGTTAAATATCAGCGAGGACCACCTTGAGCGTTATAACGATTTTGACGATTACGCCGCTACTAAGCTCGGTCTGTTCGCCAATCAGGATGCGGAGAGCCTTGCTGTTGTAAATGCCGGAGACTCTAAAATCGCTTCTGTCCTTAATGCGCGCGGTACCGGCTTTAAAGATCATCCGCCGAACGCCCCCCGCGTGGTTCCGTTCTCGACGACCGGCCCGCTCGGCGACGGGCTTTACTTAAGAGAGTCCGGTATTCTTTTTGCGGGAGCCGACGCCGGAGACGGAGAGGTCTATTCAATAAAGGAGTGCTCGTTAAAGGGGCTGCATAACGTAGAGAATATGATGGCGGCCATTGCCGTTGCAAGGCTTTTAGATGTCGATAAAAGCTGTATAGAGGCCGTGCTTAAAAGTTTCAAAGGACTAAGGCACAGAATGGAGTTTGTACGGACGCTTGACGGGGTTACTTATATAGACGATTCGAAGGGCACTAACGTCGGCGCGCTTAAGATGGCGCTGAAAGGAATAGACGCGCCCGTGGTCTTAATAGCCGGCGGCGTTGACAAGGGCGGAGATTACTCCGTGCTGCTTCCGTTTGTAAAAGAGGGTGTGCGCCTGATGGTCTTGATGGGAGAGTCGAAAGAGAAGATGAAAGAGGCGCTCGGCTCCGCTACGGAGGTTGTAGAGGCCGCTTCAATGGAGGGGGCCGTTAAGGCCGCTTTTGAAAACGCGTTGGACGGTACGGTCGTGCTGCTCTGTCCGGCGGGCGCGAGTTTCGACATGTTTTCAGGTTACGCCGAGCGCGGCGAAAGTTTTATCTCCTGCGTCAACGCCCTTACGGCAAGAGGATGCGCGGGCGTGAAAGAGGGCGGCAATATAGGTATAGCATGGGGTTACGGTAAAGGGAGCGGCGGCAGGGGGAAGGGTATATGATACGCCTGAAGGAGATGGACAAGTTTCTTATAGTCTCAACTCTCGCGCTGCTGGTAGTGGGCGTAGTCATGGTCTACTCGGCGAGTTCCATAATGGCGATGAACCGGTTCGGCGACGAATACTTTTTTGTAAAGAAGCACCTTGTCTTCGCGCTTGCCGGACTGCTTCTTTTTGTCGTCGCCTCAAAGGTGCCGTACGGTATCTACCGT
>JAJRYL010000267.1 GCA_024275855.1 Deltaproteobacteria bacterium | reverse complement strand
GTATCTCGGTTAAAGACTCGTCTGAAAGTTCTACGAACGCTTTAGCCTCCTCAGTATTGAGACCGGTTCCGTTAAGGCCCTTTTCCAAGGCTATTTCGAGTATATTTTTCATACACTTAGAGGTATCATAAGAACGGGCGCGTTGTCAACCGGTTCTATTTAAGGGTTGACAACATAGTAGTGCAGGTCTGGAAGAGGTAGTGCCGGGTGCAGGGCGCGCCGTGTCAGTCCGTTACTGTCTCGCGCCTTAAGAGGTCTCTTTTCATGTCGGTTATGTGGTCGAGAAAGAGGGTTCCGTCGAGGTGGTCGATTTCGTGCTGCAGGGCAACGGCCTCAAATCCTCTGGCCTCTATCTCGACAGGTTTGCCGTGCCGGTCGAGCGCGCTGAGTTCGATTTTTTTAGACCTTTTTATATTGGCGATAAAACCAGGTATTGAGAGGCAGCCCTCGCGCCCTTTTCTTTTGCCGCTACGCGCGGTTATTTCCGGATTTATCAGCACAAGCTCTCCGTGGCCGGGGTTTTTAGGCGTTACGTCTACTACGATAATGCGCTGAAGCCTGCCTACCTGAGGGGCGGCAATGCCTACACAGGTTGAACCTCGCATGGTCTCTACAAGGTCGTTAATAAAAGCCGTCACTTCCTGGTCGATTTCTGTAACCTCATCGGAGACCTTCTGAAGCAGGCTGTCTGGATACTTTAAAATGTGTAATTCCGCCATATTACTTTGCTTGCCCTGTAATTTTTAAAGAGTTGCGAGATGAAGTTTATACTGTAAAATGCGTAATTCCGTCATGTTACCTTGCTTGCCTTGTCTGTTGTATGAAATTTCGAGATGAGTTTGGCCTTTTAAAGTATGCAGCCGTTACGTAGCCGCATTTTTTGCTATTTACGGCCTCAAAAGTTAAGCGGCGCATGTCGGGTAATTTGAGTAGGGCCGTTAAAACCGGCCATCTTATAGGTATACGGTTGCTTTAAGCGGCTGTTTTATAGCGGGTCGAACTCTTCGACCTCTTTTATCTTTATAGTTACGCCGAGTTTAGAAGCGAGGGTCTGTAGGTTTTCTCCAAGGGCCTTTGCGGTATTGCCGCCGGGGCCGCCCGGAACAACGATTTCGAGAATCATTATATAGACATCTCCGTCTTCACCCTTTAGGCGCTTGGTCTGTAGGTCGGTAATGTTTATACCGTTTAGCGCAAGCAGTTTTGAGGTCTTGTAGACAAGGCCCCCGGCGTCCTCGCCGTGCAGCGTTATTATATGGCTCGGTTGCGCATCCGGCAGTTCACCCGTAAGCTCGGGTATCTCTTTTATGTGGAAGGTAAGCCCTGTCTCCTCCTCTACCTCGCGTATGGCCTCTTTTAACGGCTCTATTCTGTGTCCGTCCATTGTCATTATAAGAATAACGGCAAATTCGTCTTCGAGTATAGACATGGAAGAGTCTTCGATATTCGCCCCGTGACTGTGCAGCGGCCCTGTTACGGCAGCTACTATGCCCGGCCTGTCGTGCCCTATCGCGCTAAGCGCGTACCTCTTTGCCACTATATGCCTCCGCTCATTGTTGCAACCTGCTCTACGGTATTTTATTGCCTGCCGTCATCTTCGCGCGCTCTTTTTTTGCTCTCTAACATAGATCGTATTTCTTTATCGTAACCCCTGTCGGTGGGCTTGTAGTAAGTCTTGCCCTTTAGAGCGTCCGGCAGGCATGTCTGTCCGGTCAGGGCGTCTTTACTATTATGCGGATATTTGTATTCGGCGCCGTAACCGAGTTCTTTCATTAACCTTGTGGGCGCATTTCTAATCTCTTTCGGCACGGGCAGCGGCCCAAACTCTTTTACATCTTTTAAGGCCGCCTTGTAGGCGGTGTAGGTGGCGTTGCTCTTCGGTGCGGCGGCTAAGTAGGCGGCGCACTGCGCCATAGGTATCCACCCTTCGGGCATGCCTACAAAGTGGACGGCCTCTTTGGTGGAAATTGCCAGTGCAAGCGCTTCGGGCGCGGCGTTGCCAATATCCTCAGAGGCGAAGATAACCATTCTGCGAACGATAAAGAGCGGCTCTTCGCCGGCCTCGATCATACGGGCGAGCCAGTAGAGCGCGGCGTCGGGGTCTGTTGCCCGCATCGACTTTATAAAGGCCGAGATTATGTTGTAATGCTCTTCGCCGTTTTTATCGTAAGGCAGCGCTTTAGTCTGCATAGCCTCTGTAACGTGCTCTACCGTTATTTGGCGGCCTATGCCCTTTGGCCCTGCGGTAAGCATGCAGGCGGCCTCCAAAGCGCCGAGCGCGTTTCTGGCATCTCCGTGCGCCCTGTTCGCGAGCAGTTGAAGCGCGTCTTCGGTTACCGTTATATCGTCTCCGGGGCCATTGACTTTATCCGCGATCGCGCGCCTTAGAATCTTTATAATTGAGTCGGGACAGAGCGGTTCGAGAACCAGCACCGTGCACCTTGAGAGCAACGGGGTTATAACCTCGAAGGAGGGGTTCTCGGTCGTAGCGCCTATCAGGGTAATCGTGCCCTCTTCAACGCTCTTTAAAAAAGCGTCCTGCTGGGCTTTGTTAAAGCGGTGGATCTCGTCTATAAAGAGCACGGTCTTAATGCCCGTTGCCTTCAGGCGCTCCGCCGCTTTCATAACCTCGCGTATCTCTTTAACACCGGAGAGAACGGCAGAGAACTCTACAAACCGTGCCCCGGTCGATAAAGCTATAATGCGCGCGAGAGTGGTTTTACCCGTACCGGGCGGGCCCCAGAGCACAATAGAGGGCAGCTCTTTATTTTCGACAACCTTTCGCAGAAATCGTCCGGCGCCTACTATACCCTCCTGACCTACGAAATCGTCAAGTGTCGAAGGGCGCATCCGTTCGGCCAGAGGCGGCCTCCGGTCTGTACCGCCGGAATAGGTAGACGTCCTTTTTTTTAGTTGTTCAGACCCGTTTTGATCGAAGAGTTCCATATTGAGATAATACTATAAGGCGCGACGTTATGGCAAGCGGTACGCTAAAATCGAGGCGTACGGTTACTATAAAGCGGGGAAAATGGGTGAAGCGGAGATAAAAAGAGTTAATTACTCTGTTAAAATAGTATATAATTATAAAGATGGCACTACTTAGAGTTTTAAAATACCCGCACCCGTTTCTTACAACTGTCGCAAAACGCGTTGACATTAACGAATTGACAGGGGGCACCGGTGCGCTTAAAGAAGAGGTTGGTAGACTAATCGACGATATGGTCGGTACTATGTACGCCAACAGGGGCATCGGGCTCGCCGCCGTACAGGTAGGCGTGGACAAGCGCATTATTGTGCTCGATATACCGGTTGAAGAGCCTGAAGAGTTCGATGAGTCCGGTGAAGACGGCGACTATATAGAGCCGGGTGAAGAAGAAAACCGCGAATGGTTAAACGACGAGCCGCTTAATTTAGAGTTTTCGCCCGGGCGCACGCAAGGCAAGAACCTGATAGCGCTTATCAACCCCGTTATAACATGGACAGAGGGCAGAACGAAGTTTGAGGAGGGCTGTTTGAGTGTGCCCGGCATTACCTCCGATGTTCAGCGTTTCGAGCGTATTCAGCTTAACGCGTTCGATAGAGAGGGTAAAAGTATAGAGATAGAAGCTGGCGGACTTTTTGCCATTGCCTTGCAGCACGAGGTTGACCACCTCGACGGAATCCTTTTTATAGACAGGCTTTCGCGGTTAAAGCGCGATTATATTAAGAGAAAACTTAAAAAGGCCTTTGAGGCCGAGCAACGGGCGCTGTAGGTCAGCCGTTAATTAAAAAAGTTTATACGCCTGCAAGAAAGTCCAGGAGCCGTACGTAATCACCTGACAGGAGGGAAACTTTTTTGTTTCCCTTTAACTATTTTATCTGCCTGCGTTGCGTGAAGTTAAGACAGAACGGACTGAGAAGCGCAAG
>JAJRYL010000266.1 GCA_024275855.1 Deltaproteobacteria bacterium | reverse complement strand
GCTTGAAAAGTTTCGGGTGTAAAACTCCTCCTCTCTGTAGTCTTTGGCGTGCGGCATACTATCAATATCTTCAATGTCAACGCCGATGGAGAGGTCTGTACCGGAAAGGGCGGAAGTTTTGCTTAACGATAAATCACGGGGAAGGGGAGGTTTGCCGGAGCCTTGCCCGCCGCTCTCAGCGCCGCTTAAAATAGCGATAAGATCGCCGAAGGTCTTTATCTCCTGCGGGTTCTCTACCTTCATGCCTCCTTTAGCAAGAGTCGCGTACATTCTATGAATGAGCACGGAGCTGTGCAGGGCGTTGTTATCGATTATTGTGGCATCGGTAACAGCGGCAGGTTCGACCTTAAGGAAAAGGGCGATGATATCTTTTGCTTTTTCTATAGTATTCATCTTAAAACCTCGACAGGCAGACCATGCATATCTTCTTCTCTATGCCGCTGTGATCGAGTATTTTAATAAGGCCGATTCCTTGAAGCTCCTCGTCGTCTTCAAGTGTTTTCATACAGACGCCGCACCTCTCGCTTTGTCTTAACTTAAGGAGTTCGTTCGCTTTGTCTTCGTCTTTCGCAAGGTCGTAGCTTTCTATTCTTATTTTTAGTTCACCAAGGAATATGCTTGCCTGTTTGCCCGCCATAACCCTGTGGTCGAAGGTAAGGGTGAGTACGCATCTTTTAAGTTTTTCATCGATGCTCGATACCCCGAGTATCGCCGACTGCTCTTTATTTACAAGAGGCACAAAGAAGTCTACGCCTTCGGACGAAAGGTCGGTTATGGTGAATGTAGTGCCGGAGATATCGTCTAAAGTCAGTTTCCGGTCGAGGTACTTGTTGCTTAGGTCGAGAATTTCAGTCTCTATCTCTTTCAAGCTTTTATTATCCGTACCGGGTAATTTCAACACCTTCAGGCCGTCGTCAATATCTACCGCTATACCAATGTTTACCTCTTTATAATAAGCGATGTTTTCGCCGGCGAAGTACGCGTTAAGGTCGCGGTGCTTACTGAGGAGCCTCGCGGTTTCGTAAATTATGATAGGCATAAGGGAGTTTTTAAAGACCTCCATATGTTTATTTACAAATTGAAAAATCCCCTCAATATCTACATAGATATTTATCGTGCTTGTGAGACCGGATGATTGTACCTGAGAAAGGTATTTTATCTCGATCCGTTTCTGCGTTGAGAGCTTTTCGAGATCGACCTTGTCGGTCTTTATATCCGGTTCTACTACCGGTGTACGTCTCTCTTCAATTACGCTTTCCTGCTTCGGTTCCGGGCTTAAAAGAGCGCGTACGTCATGGACCGAGACAAAATCGTGTCCTGTAAAAGAACTCTTTTCAATATCGCTTTCACTTAAAAGAGCGAGGGCTTTTTTCGAGTAGATCGTCTCAACAGCGGAGGCGGATTTTGCGGGTGCCGTTAAATCTTCTATCTCCGTCTCTTTTGACGGCGCCGGAACAGAATCGTAAATCTTTATAATCGTGTCGCCTACCGAAACATCGTCGCCCTCTTCGCAGAAGTACTCTATAAAACCGGCCTTTTCGGCCTCTATGGCGACTACCGCCTTAGATGTCTCTATATCTATAAGTGTCTCTCCGTGCTCGACCTTGTCGCCGTTCTCAAAGTATTTTTCGGCCACAGTTGCGAACTCGTCGTTTACGGTCTCCTGAGGCACTGAAATTTCCTGTAGTATGCTCATGATAATGCCTCCCCGATCTTCTTTATAACCGTCGCGCTGTTGGGCAGTATCCACTCTTCGAGCTGTTTCGCGGAAGGGATAGGGACGGGTAGTGCCGATATTCGTCTTGTTATTATATCTTCGTCTTTGTGCTCGGAAACCGTAGCGATTATTTCACTGCCTACCCCGGCGAACGAGCTTCCTTCTTCAACGATGAAGAGCTTTTTAGTAAGGGCGACCGAATCCATAATCGGCTTGAAATCTATTGGATGGATCTTTGTAAGAACAATTACCTCTACCTTTAGGTCGAGCTCGGTAAACAGCTCTTCTATACTCTCGAACACAGGTTCAACCATACCCCCGTATGTCACTATGGTAGCTGTAGGGGTAGAGGTGAGGGGCCTTGCCCTTACAATAGGGTACGTACCGTCCGATACCTCTACGTTGTAATTTACCGGCAGTTTCTGCGCTATCTTCTTACCGTAGTCCGTCTTGTTCTCTATAACGATTACAGGGTGTTTGTCTTTATCTATCGATGCGGATATCCGTTTAGGATTAAGCAGCGTATTTAACGCTATGGTCGTAACGTTGTCTATGCCTACGAGAAATTTGTCGAGCGTCTGGGAGTGTGTCGGCCCATACCCTCTTCTTCCGCCCATCGCGGTTCTTATAACTACAGGGCAGGCGACCTGTTTAAGGTACATATGGTAGAATTTTGAGGCGTGGTTTATAATTTGATCGAGACTTAGCGTTATAAAGTCCCCGAACATTATCTCAAGGTACGGCTTGAAACCGGCAAGCGCGAGGCCGTTTGCTATGCCCGTTATCGCCGCTTCGCTTATCGGCGTTGAGAAGAGACGGTCGGGGTATTTTGTAGAGAGATTTTTCGCTACCTTGAAGGCGCCTCCGTAGGGCGAGAGTATATCCTCACCAAGGAATACGGTTTTTTCATCGGCCCCCATAGAGTCGTCGAAAAACTCGTTTAACAGCTCTACCTGCCTCTTGTTGATGGCCTCTACCGGCTCCCAGTTTATATGTTCGTCTTCAACAATCCGGTCGTAGTACTTTTCAAGGGAGAGCAGTTCCTCCTGCTCGATGCTGAGCACGACCTTTTTAATCTTTTCGTCAATGCCGGTTAATATTTCGTTGTAAATATCGGGGTTCGCGGCCTTGAAAATATTGATAGGGTCGAGCCTGGCGTACCTCTCTATCTCTTCTTTGTCCCTGTTGTCGTCGCCCTTGGAGTGCGGTACGAGCCTGTATGTGTCTACAAGGTGGAAGGCCGGTTTACACTCTTTTCTAACGTACTCGATAGACTCAAGGGCGTTAGGGATAAGCTGGTCTACCTCGCTGGTCGCGCTCTTGAAGCTCTTTATGCCAAAAGCCTCTGCGCGTTTGATTATATCTCCGGCAAGGTTCACCGATGTATGGGTGGACTGGGCGTAGTAATTATTTTCACAGACAATAAGCAGCGGTATCTCCCACTTGGAGATAATGTTCATAGTCTCGTAGACTACGCCTTCGCCGAGGGTGCCGTCGCCGATAAAGACCAGACCTATCTGGCCCTTCTTTTCAAGTTTTTTCGCAAGCGCCATTCCGGCGGAGACAGGTACTATGCCGCCCTGAATACCGTTGGAATAAAAGTTTTTGTTGCAAAGGTGCTGGCTGCTGCCCACGCCTCCGCACACCCCGATCTCTTTTCCCATAAGCTCGGCTATAAGACCGTGGTGGTCTTTTGTAAACGATATATAATGTCCGTGGCACCTGTGATTGGAAAATATAATATCGTTTTCGTCGAGCTGTCCGGCGAATGCCACGGCAGAGAACTCCTGCCCGACGCATGTGTGGACAGTGCCGTTAAGCTTGCCCTGCGAGAAGAGTTCTAAAAAGGTCTCTTCTACGCGCCGTATAAGCAGGGCCTCTTTAATAAGCTCAAGATATTTTGCCGCGTCTATTTTTTTTGTCGTTTTTTTACTCTCTTTTTTATTCATAGATACTCATCCTTGAATTATAAAACTATCTATCCCTGAATTTGACAATACAGGCCGGTACTCCCATGACTACGGCATCTTCCGGAACGTCTTTCATAACGACTGATCCGGCGCCGACAACGGCGCCTTTGCCAATTGTTACTCCGTCGAGCACGGTTACTCCGACACCGAGCCAGGCACCGTCCTCAATAACTATGCCCCCCTTTGTCTGTAGAGGCTGCTTTAACATATCGATTCCGGCGGTTATGCCGTGGTCGTAAGAATAGAAACTACAGTTAGGCGCTATCTGCACACGCTCGCCTATTATGATAGGTCCTTTGAAGGACGATAGTGTGCAGCGCGGCTGAATATAGGTTGACGAGCCAATGGAAATGGAGCCTCCCTGACCGGTCTGTATAATAGAATCTCTATACAGGTGTACCTTGTTGCCTAACTTTACCGGGCCGCCATTATGCAGGTTGTAGATAATCACCCTGTCGTCAATAAAGACGTTTGAGCCGAGAGAGAGCCCTTTGTGGCTGATTTCGGCTTTCGGCGAGACATATCCTTTGCGGTTCCAACAGGCAAGGTCCTGCCCTCCGTAGTAAGAAAGGGTGAAGAGAGAGGCGAGCCGGGTGGCGAGCCTTCCGGCGGGACTCATGCCGGCGAAGAGCATCCAGAAGCGAGCCCATATTCTTTTAATCTTATTCATATAAAATAGAGTACCGTTTGAGTGATAAAGTTACGAAACCGCGTTGCGTTAAGTTAAGCCTCTTTTTTTGCCGCCGAAGATTTTGAAAACAGAGCATTTATAAAGACCTGCTTTTCATCAGAACTTATTGCCATCAACCATATCACCAGTGCGTAGGATAGAAACGCCAGAAAACCAACGGTCAGCAGGGAGCCGTAATTCGGTTTCACAAAATAGACCGTTATAAGCAATGGAATAAGCAGCGCAACGGATACCGAGAAAAAAGTTTGTCCTACTTTAGTCACATAATGCAATAGTGGTATTTCCAAAACACGACAGACATAAACGGGCTGCAATACTATGCGGGTAATAGCAACAGAGATTAATGTTGCTATAGCGACTCCGGTAAAACCGTAAAACTGCACAAGCAAGATACTCAACAGTACTGAGACCAATATCTCGAAGAAGCAATATATGGCATAAACCTTATGGTGGGCGGTAGCGATAAGGAGCGCAGGCGAGGCTGCCTGTGTAAGGTGAATCATTGCCGCCAATGTAAGGTAGACCAGAGAAGGATAGGCCTCAACATACTGCTGTCCCATCCATACTTCTATAAAAGGATGACCCCATCCTATCAACCCGAAACCTATAAACCCTGTTATGCAGATAGCGAGTTTTGTAGAGAAGAAGAAACTTTTGTTCAAACCTTTATGGTTTTCCGCGCCGAACTGCTGGCTGAAGAGCGGAAAGAAGACACCTAACATAGTAGTGACCAGTGTATAGAAATAGATTACAAGGGTGCACGCAATCTTATAATGCGTTACCGCCGTGAGGCTTATATAAAACATAATTACCATGAAACCTATATTAAACCTGAACTGTTCCGTAATCTTTGCAAGGAATGTATAAGAACTGAATGAGAATAGTCTCTTCGCAATTCCGTTATTAAAGAACCTGAAGCGTAACCTAAGGCCCGGAATCTCCTTTTTAGTGTAATAAACCGAGAGTATCTTTCCGGGTACGCCCGAGAGTACCGTAACTAAGGTCAGGGCTAAAATATTGTAATCGTAATGCAGAATAAGGACAATTAAAGATGTTCGTATAGCAAGGGATATTATGCTGATCAGCGCGATAATGTCGTGGCGCAGTTGAGCCGCAAGAATACCGTTATATGTTTTCATCGGAAACTCAAAAAGAAAGTTGAGCCCGAGTATAAGCATAACATTCGCAAACAGAGCAGAATCGGCCGGGTTTTTAACTATAAACGGTGCGAGAAAATAGAGAACGATACTTATAAGCAGCGCTGCCACCCCTATCAACGTATAAATAAAGAAGGCGGTACAAAAGATTTTATTGCATTTTTTTGTATCTTCAGACCCGATTGCCGTTGCGATATGCCTATTGACGGCAACCGAGAGACCAAAATCCAACAGACCGTAATAGCCTATAAAAGTAGCTATAAGGGTCCAGAACCCGTACATGCGTTCTCCTAAGGAGTGAACCACAAAGGGCATAAGAAAAAAGACCACCACAATCTGAATAAAGAAGTTCATGGTGCTGTAGGCCGACGACTTGGCGAGCTTACGGGCTATTTTAGACATTTTGGTACCTTTGTTAAATATGTTTCTGTTTGTACATCCATCCACATGGAAGGTAAGCCATCTCAACAGATTGCGGGATGCGCCTTATTGTGAAAAATTAACGGACGGTTCGTATCCAAGAACCGGATTTTGCTCCGTCAGGTTGTTTATAAGAATATGTTATTGCGCTGTTGCACCCCTTTTTTTGTAGAATTTAGATAGAAATGAGTCGCGCATAGTCTGAATCTCTGATGAGTCGAAGACAAAAAACAGTATAAGAACCATATAAATAATTAGCGAAATGCTTCCGATTACCAACAAATGTACGAAATCCGGCGTTATATATTTAAGTGAGATAACTGCCGGAATTATAAGCGCCATGCAGACGATGGTTACTGTTTTGTAAAATTTGTACATATACTCAGTATATTTTATAGATGTAAGTCTGCAAAAATAGACAGGCTGCACAACTATCTTAATAAACGCCATTGGAATCAGCGTTCCAAGCGCGACCCCGATCAGGCCGTACTTTTTTACAAGCAGTATGCTGAACAGAAG
>JAJRYL010000265.1 GCA_024275855.1 Deltaproteobacteria bacterium | reverse complement strand
GGTTACGGACATGTTATTAAAACCTGTGTAGCGCATGTAAGCGTCTTTAATCGCAACTTCATTGCTATCCGCGGCCTTGCCCATGTCCCACTGAAACTTGCCTGTCCAGTTCGGGATAACGCTGCCCTCTATAAAAGGCCTAAAGCGTCTGAAGAAGACGGAGTCGGTGTTTGTGTTATTAGCCGGGTTAGTGTCACCGCTCTTATTTACAGAGTGGTACTGCATCTGAATACGGCCGCCGATCTTTACATACTTGTCGCCGTTCTTATAAACCGTAACACCGGACGCATTTGCCACCACAGGGGCGCTAAAGAGTGCAAGTGCCAATAATCCCATTGAAAGCCCCTTTAATCCTTGTCCAAATTTCATGCTTTTACTACCTCCGTTGAATGTTAGTATCCATTTTTTTAAATCTGAAAAACCTTCTACAACCAACCCTTCTGTCTCTTCCTGGCATATACCAGTAAAGAGATAGAAAACCTTTTTATTCCTTTTTTAACCTTCATCTTGTCCTCTATATTTATAGGTCCCGATACTCTTTACCGGTTATCTGCGTTGTTCCGGTACGGAGGCGAGCCTCTTATTTTCTACATCCTTAAGGCCGGAGCCTTAAAGCTGACACCCAAACAACGGTGTGCGGCAATGACGCGCCGTAACCATACACTGAGTTATCAGCCTCTCGTTAGAGATTGTTATGCAGTCTGTTCTTGCGGAGCAGCGAAAACTGAATACCGTTCTTTCGAGATATGGACATTCCATGTCATCTTCTCCTTACAGTTGTACTTCCATGCTTTTTGTTCTTACACAACCCTCTTTTCTGACTAATGTCTTTAATCACGTCCCAATATTACAACGCCTTTGTTACAGAATAATTACAGAAGCATGGCAGGAAGGTGAAAGTATTTAAGCCAAAAGCCGCGAGGCCCGATAAAAGATTGACACTTAAAGTTCCGTTCGGGTAGGATATAGTAAGTTAACGAACCTTAGGATAGTTCGTACCTCAAGTATCCGAAGACGAAGAAGAGAACGTACTATTTTTCTTTTTCTTATACTTTCAATACCTTACGGTTACCTGACAAAACGGCACCTTCATGTGCCGCACGATGGCCCGAATAGACCGGACCTTCTTTCAGCGCAGAACTGAAAAATTACCGTACAACCACTCACAGTATAAAAGGAGCCACAAGCATGGGTACGAAAAAATCGGCAACTCTTTTAAGACAGGCCTCTAAACTTATACCGGGCGGAGTTAATTCGCCTGTCAGGGCTTTCAGCGCGGTCGGTTCAAAACCGTTATTTATAAAAAAGGCGCTCGGAGCGAGGGTAATAGACGCCGACAACGACTCGTATATCGATTATGTCGGCTCGTGGGGCCCTATGATCGTTGGACACGCCAACCCCGTGGTCTGCGCGGCGCTAAAAAAAGCTATAGACCGAGGAACGAGTTACGGCGCTCCTACGGAGTCCGAGATAGACCTCGCCCGTCTGGTAGTTACGGCTATGCCCGCCATAGAGATGGTGCGCTTCGTAAGCTCCGGCACCGAGGCCACCATGAGCGCTATAAGGCTTGCGCGCGCGCACACGGGCCGTGACAGGATACTTAAGTTCGAGGGCTGCTACCACGGCCACGCTGACAGCCTGCTTGTAAAGGCCGGGTCGGGCGCGGCGACGCTCGGTACGCCGAGCTCTCCGGGGGTTCCTAAAAGCCTCGCCAAAGAGACCTACAACGCTAT
>JAJRYL010000264.1 GCA_024275855.1 Deltaproteobacteria bacterium | reverse complement strand
ATGCCGGTCTTCTCCTGCATAAGGGGCTGAAAGCCCTCAATCTTGGAGCTTCCGCCGGATAAGTAAATCTTATTTACATAAGAGCCCTGGGTGCCGCCGAGGAAGAAATCGAGTGAACGTTTTACCTCGAAGGCAAGGTTGGTACTAACCGTATCTATCGCGGCCGGCAGTGACGACATGTCGCTTTCCGCCTCGCTGCGGCCTATCTTCAAATTCTCTGCGTCTTTAAAGCTGACGTTCAACTGGCGCTGCACCTCTTCCGTAAACTGGTTGCCGCCCATTGGAATAGAACGCGTAAAGATAGTGAGGCCGCTTACTATTACGGAGATGGAGGTTATCGACGCGCCGACGTTGACCACAGCGACAGTCTCGCCCGGGGTTACCGGGTAGTTGATCTCCATCATATTTTCAAGGGCGAAAGAGTCTACGTCTATAACCACGGGGACAAGCCCGGCCTCGTTGATAACGGTGGTATAGTCGTTAATCACGTCTTTTTTTACCGCAACGAGCATTACGTCCATCTGCCCGCGTCCCTCGATATCGGCGCCGAGAATCTGAAAATCTATATTTACCTCGGAGACGGGGAAAGGGATATACTGCTCGGCCTCCCACTGAATGGACTCGGCAAGCTCGTCTTCGGTCATCGCCGGAAAGCTTACCTTCTTGATAATTACCGAGTGGCCGGTAAGCGACGAAACGGCGTCTTTAACCTTGATGCCGTGCTCCTCCATCAACTCCTTGAGCGTATTGGTTACCGTCATAGAATCGATAATAGATCCGTCTACGATAGCCTCCGGCGGCAGTTCAGCCATGCCGAGCTTAAGCAGCTCCCAGCCCTGCTTGGTCTGGGTCATATGGACAAGCTTTATCGAGCTTGAACCGATATCGAGCGCGACCGCGTCGCGCTTCTTAGAAAATGGCAGAAATGATAGATCCATTACCAACCCTGTTTATAAATCACTGAAAACTTTATTTTTTTCGGATATTTTAAGCCCAAGCGCCACTATAATTTTTCTCTTGGTATCGACCCTGCAAGGAAACCCGCGTTCTATTCTGTCGATAGTAAGCGGAGAGATGCCGGCCTTACGCGCAAGCTCAGACTTACTGAGCAACATACTCTCCCTGACCTTCTTTAGTTTATTATTTTTCTTAGTCATTAAACAGGTACCCAGGTCACATCCGTTATAAGTCTTTACCGGCCTATAACGATGCTTCATTGTATTTAGCTACAACAGCTGAAATATTTAAGACCGGTTGATTAGAAATCTATTCCAATGTACGCTATTTGTCAATAATTATTTCTAAATGACATATAACTTAATATAATTTATGTATCTATATCGGAACCGATGAAATATAACTTTAGCGGTTTTTGATTAAAAGAAGAGGGTACAATATATCGTACAACAGGTTACGGCTCGGCACAATATATTGAGTAAAAACGCACAACAGATTACATAAGAGCGTAAACATCGCTCTTCTTTCCGGAGGCGTGCAGGAGCGGATAAAGGAGAATATGCTTGAATAAAGGGAAGACAGGAGGGAGAGAAGAGTGAGCGGCTCTGCTTTAGCCGACAGCAACCGGCTAAACGGAAAAAATATCCCGCAGGTCTACAGACCGTACTCTTTTATTTTATAAAGCAGCGCACGGTGGCTTATCTCTAAAAGCTCTGCGGCACGGGTTCTGTTGTTGCCGGTCTTTTCAAGCGCCCTCTTTATCAGCTCCCGCTCTATAGCCGTATGCGCCTTTTTTATGGAAAGGCCGGTGCCGGGCCCTAAAGCGGAATCTCTATTTTCGCAGCGCATAGGCAGCGAGGTAACGCTTAACTCTTTACCGTCTTCAAGTATAACCGCTCTTTCTATAGCGTTTTCAAGCTCTCTGACGTTGCCCGGCCAGACATACTCTTTTAAAAGCTCTACGGCCTCCGTAGTAATACCGTCTATCGGTTTCGAGAATTTTTCTGAGTACCGCTTTATAAAAAAGCCCGTTAAAAGCTCTATATCGCCCGGCCTGTCACGAAGCGGCGGAATAGCCACCTCCATAACATTGAGCCTGTAGTAGAGGTCTTCTCGAAAAGCGCCCTTCTCTGTCTCGGCCCTCAAGTCCTTTACTGTCGCCGCCACGACCCTGGTCTCTATCTTAACCGCTTTGGTATCTCCAACGCGCCTGACCTCGCTCTCCTGAAGAACACGCAGCAACTTTACCTGCAGCTCTAACGGAAGCTCGCCTATTTCGTCAAGAAAAATCGTTCCGCCGTCGGCCTCTTTAAAAAGCCCGTCTTTACTCTTGTGCGCGTCCGTAAAAGCCCCCTTAACGTGGCCGAAGAGTTCGCTCTCAAGCAGCGGGGCCGGTATAGCGCCGCAGTTAACGGCCACAAACGGGGCGCCGGAACGTTTACCGCTATAGTGCAGCGCGCGCGCCACAAGCTCTTTTCCCGTTCCGCTCTCCCCTGTTACAAGCACCGTGGTGGAATAACCGGCGACCTTTTCAACAAGAGAAAGCACTTCGCGCATAGATTTGTCTTCGGTAATAATATTCTCAATACCGTACTTTCCGGTAACCTCGCGTCTCAGGCGGCGGTTTTCACGCCTCAGTCTTTCGCGCTCCGTCGCCTTTCTGAGCGCCATAACTATTTCGTCCGTCTTAAACGGTTTAGAGACATAATCGTAAGCACCGAGTTTAAGGCACTCGATAGCCGAATCTATAGTACCGTAGGCACTCATCATAATTACGGTCTGCTCGGCTCCCCTTTTCTTAAGCTCCGCTAAAAAACCGAGCCCGTCGAGCTTCGGCATCTTTATATCCGAGAGTATGAAATCGACCTCTCCTGCGCTTGATGCGTCGAGCGCGCCGAGAGCGGCGACCGGGTCCGCGAAAGCGACGCACTCGTAACCCTCTCTTTCGAGCAGAATAGTCAGCATATGGCGCATCGACTCTTCGTCGTCTACTATCATTATTCGCATCTCTATTCCTTCTCCTTCGGCTTTGCAAGCGGCAACAGAACCGTAAACGTAGAACCCGCCCCCGGCGCAGAGTCGAACAGCACGGAACCCTTATACGCCTTTATAATCATATCCGAGACAAAGAGGCCGAGACCCGTTCCCTTGCCGACCTCCTTGGTGCTGAAAAAAGGCTCGAAAATCTTCTCTGCGCTCGACGCGTCTACGCCGTACCCACGGTCGGTAATACGCACCACTACATACTCCGGCAACTCAGGGCGCGGCTCAACAGAGACCCGCGCCCTGTCTTCCTTGCGCCGCCTGAACAGTTCGTGCGCGCCTCCGGCTCCGCCCTTTTCAACTGATGTCTCTACCGTTATAAGCCTCTCTCCTTCTATATCGTCCATTGACTGCGCGGCATTTAGCAGTAAATTAACGAAAACCTGGCGGAGTTTATCCGCGTCGATCGCAACAGGCGGCAGGTTGGCGGACAGGTTGCTCTTAACGGTAACGGGTTGCATCTCTTTATGGGCGCTAAGCGCGGAAAGGGTCTCTTCCACCACAGAGTTCACATCCACGTCAAAAGAGGTACCCGTTGCGGAGGGGCGCGCGATACTGAGAAATTCTCTCAGTATCTTATCTATCCGCCGCACCTCGTCGATGGTTCTGCGTACTATCTCTTTATCTTCCCCGCTCTTTCCGCCGCCAGCGGCAAGAATTTCAAGATACCCCTGCACCGCCCCAAGCGGGTTGCCGACCTCGTGGGCTATGCCCGCCGCCATGCGGCCAAGCGCCGCAAGGGTCTGTGTGCGCAACAGATCCTCCTGCGCTGAAATAAGTTCGTTGTTCACGCCCTCAAGCGCCTTGATCTCGGCCTCGACGCGCGCGGCCATAGTGTTGAACGAAACCGCGAGCCGCCCGACCTCGTTATCGACCTGCGTGCCGACCCGTTCGTCGAACGCGCCGGACGCTATGCGCGCGGTAGCCTCTTCGAGCCTCTTTATAGGCATGGTAATAGACCTTGAAAAGAAGTAGAGGCCGAAGAGGATAATTATTACCGAATCGATAACAGCGTACAGAAGAAGAAAGAGCCTTACCCCGGCCACCTCCTTTTTAATATCGCTCATAGTGAGGGTGAAACTCAAAGAGCCCTTCGAGGCCGAGGTTCT
>JAJRYL010000015.1 GCA_024275855.1 Deltaproteobacteria bacterium | reverse complement strand
TTCCTGCCGTGGTTCCGTATCGGATATTATAAAGTCAGCCATCTCGTTTTTGAAGATTTCACTATATGCCTTCGGTACTGTTTTTGTGTTGTCCGGCGTTGAGTCGTCTTTATCTGTTTTAAGCTTTTCCGGCTGCGTCTCAACTTTGCTACCGGAAGCCAGCCCCTCTATCGGCGCAACTGTCGAGGCAGTTATAAAGGCAGCCTCGGTATCCGTACGGTTTTCAAGCACCACTTCTTTATCCGTGTAGAAGGCATCTCCGGCGCTTACCGAAAAAAGGCTCTTTTTTACCGCCACCTGAAGCGTACCCTTAACCACATAGATAATCTCTTCTTTGCCGCCGGAGCTTTTTTCAATTATGGCATGCTCTTTTATCGAGAGGGTCTGGTATCTCAGTCCGATACTCTTTGCACCGAGTTCCTCTTTGCCAAGCTCTACTTTTTTGTCTTGAGTCAACTCCGCGAGTTGGGCGAGCCGGTAAATCTTCATGCCATGCTCTCCATCGACTCTTTAAAGTGTTCGATAAAATCCTCGCCGTGCAATGGACGTATGATTATCCATTTTTTACTCTTGTCGAGCCTTAACTCGACCTCCGCTCCGGGGATCAACTCAAGTTCCATAAGAAACTCTTCGGGCAGTTCAATGCCGGTCTTGCCTCGCTCTATATTGACAATTTTGGTCTTCATAAAAGGTTTTCCCTTTCCGCAGCTTGTAGTATAGTATATACAGTTTCGGTACTCGTTCAGGGTTCTCTCTTAAGCCGCCTTGAAGAGCGTTACCTTACAGTATTATAATAATTTTAGCAGAAAAAAGAGTCAAGGATATTCGGTCTCTTTAGTAAATGAATTATCTTGCAATATAAAAAAAATTACGGTTTATAGCGAGGGGAGCCCTCTTAATGTACGATAAAAACAAGAGCGAGGCCGGAAAGCCGCACCGTCACAAGTCTTTTGCCGCAAGAGAATTGCAGTTGAGCATAGCTGTTCTTGCCGTGCTCGCGCTTCTCGGAGGTCTGGTTCTTCAATCGTTGTCCAAGGCGCTTACAAGTCACTTCGGTTTTGCCACTCCTGTGCTCGGCATACTTTTAATCGTAGGTTATATCGCAATTGTGGTGCTTCTTGCGCTCTTTTTCGCACACCGTTTGATCGGCCCGTTCAGAAGGCTTGAGTACGAGATGAAGCGTATATCAGGGGGGGAGTATGGCCGCAGGCTTACTGTGCGCAATAAAGACGACCTTCATATTAGAAACTTCGTTGAGTACGCGAATACTTTTCTCGACGATTTTGAGGAGATGAGTAAAGAGTATAACAACCTTTCAAGTCTCTCAATGACTGAACTTAAAGAGATAAGAGCCGCGCTTGAAGATGAGAACCTCGACTGCGCGTCAATTAAAGAACGGATTGTCTCTTTGGAGGGCAAGCTGCATGAATTTAAAGAGAAGTGGTAGAGCCGTGGTTGCCTGTATAAGAGAGCGGTCGGTTCTGTTGGTAGCGGTACGCGCCGCCCTAAAGGGAGTAGCGATTACTACTGTTGCGTTTTTTATTATATCTGCGTCTGCATGGTTCGACCCTGTTTTTTGTATGGCCGGAATACCCGGTAATAGTGGCCTACAAACGGTAGCTTTCATCTACGACGGTGATACGGTAAGAACCGGTAACGGGCTGATAATCAGATATATTGGTATTGACACGCCGGAACGCGGCGAGCCGTTTTACTCGGAGGCCCGTAAGAGGAATGTAGAGCTTGTTGGCGGTAAAGAGATTGTACTGGTCGTCTGCAAAGAGGAGCCGAAGGACAAGTACGGCAGGACACTCGGTTGGATTTATGTGGACGGTACTCTGATTAACGCGGTTTTGCTTGAAGAGGGGCTTGCGAAGACGCTGATAATTCCTCCGTGCGGAACAGAAAAGCGCGAAGAGTTGCTTGGCATAGAGCGCAAGGCTAAAGAGGCGAGAGTAGGGTTATGGAAGTAGCCCCTGTGCCGGGTAGACGGTTGAAAGAGAGAGATATAAAAAGTACGGTTTGTGGGATGTAAAGTATCTACCTTATTCGTCCGATAGGTTACCTATGGTTCAGGTATGTACCGTTTTTGAGTTTTTATAGCCGTTGCTGTATCGTTTTTGCCCAACAGCGGACATAAATTTCTTGACTTGAAGTAAGTATAAGTATTATTGTAATAGCTTCGTATTTTGGCTTTCAAGATTATTATTCCCGGGTAGCTCAGCTGGCAGAGCGGGTGACTGTTAATCACCTTGTCGGGGGTTCGAATCCCTCCCCGGGAGCCAATAAAATCAAAGGGTTACGGCTTATGTCGTAGCCCTTTTTCTTTG
>JAJRYL010000263.1 GCA_024275855.1 Deltaproteobacteria bacterium | reverse complement strand
GGGGCGGGAGTAAAGTTGCCCACAGGCGAGACCGGCAAGCGTTCGAGCGACGGTACGCTTTTGCACGCCATGATGCAGCCCGGAAGCGGCTCGTGGGACCCCGTTATAATGCTCAATTACATGAAGGGGTTTTACCCGCTTGTACTTCAGGCCAACCTCTTTTATCAGTTGACCACAGAGGGTTATAACGGTTACGAGTTCGGAGACCAGCTTACCGTTGACCTTATTTCAAGGTACCGGGTGCATAACTACGTCAATATCGGGCTCGATCTGAACGGTATCTATGCCGGAAAAGACAACGACCCCGGCGGCAGGTATTCGTTAAGCACCTCTTTGGCCGACAATACGGCCAATACCGGCCTCGTCTCTATTTTTATTTCGCCGGTTGTGCAGGTAAAGATACCGGGGAGCGGCGGCAGCGCCGAGCTTAAGGTGCAGTTTCCGGTTTATCAGTCTGTAAACGGCGAGCAGTTGGTGCTTGACTGGCGCGCGATAGGCAGGTTGTCATGGGCATTTTAAAGCGGAATAGAAAAAATCGTATTCAGACGGGTCGAAAACGGGTGGCCTGTTACCTCTCCTGTATAACCCTTTTCGTTCTATCCGTTGCAGTGCTCGCCCCCTGCCCCGCGGCCGGTTTCGAGCTTTACGCCACGGCTTCGAGGAAGATTGCGCCGGGTTTTTCAATACAGCCGCTCGATAGCTCTAAGGGCAAAGGTGGAAGCGGGAGTATAAAAGAGCAGAGTGGCGTAAAGGTAACCTTGAAAAATATACCTGAAAAAGCGGTGCTGCTCCACTTCTGGGCAACGTGGTGCAAGGCTTGCGTAAAAGAGCTGCCGTCGCTTGAGAAGATGAATAAAAGGTACGCGAAGCGCGGGGTGAGGCTATTGGCCGTCGCGCTCGAGAGTAAAAAGCGAGTGCGGGCCTACTTGAAAGAGCACGCCATAGATGTACCGGTTTACTTTGACCGGTATGGCGCGGTTATGCGGGCGTACAACGTAAACCTGTTGCCAATAACGGTTGTAATACTTAAAAAAGGAGGCGAGGCTAAGGTTGCGGGCCGTTTTATAGGCGCAAAAGAGTGGGGTTCGCCAGAAGGCATAGCCTTTATGGATAAGCTATCGGCTGCCGATTAATCTTGTAAAAAGAGAATGGTTGTGAGAGAAAGGTTTGTTGCTAAGGCTTTTGAGCGGAGTTTGAACGATGTTGCATATAAGGCTAAAGCGTTGACAAGGCGTAAAAGGAAGGTTAAAATTGTAGTATGGATCACAGTACTGTTCTGTTCGTCCGTTATACTTATCGGGCGGATGGTATCTGTTTCAAGAGATAACAGAAGGGAGCAAAAGGGAGGAGAAGATGTCTAAAATAAAGCTAAATACGATAACTCTACCTGATCTGCCGTACGCGATAGATGCGCTTGAGCCGGTTATAAGCGCTGAAACGCTTAAGTTTCATCACTCTAAGCACCATAAAGCCTATGTTGAGAATACCGCAAGGCTTATAGAGGGTACGGACTTTGAGGGAGAAGAGTTATTGACCGTAATAAACAGGAGCGCGGGAGACCCGGCTCATGCGGCTCTTTTTAATAACGCCGCTCAGGTATATAACCACTCTTTTTACTGGCAGTGCATGAAGCCAAACGGCGGCGGAGAGCCCGAAGGGGATTTGGCGCTGAGGATAGAGGCGGACTTCGGGGGGTATGAAAAGTTTTCCGAGACCTTTATCGAAGCAGCTACCACCCTGTTTGGAAGCGGGTGGGTCTGGTTGGTGCTTCATAATTCAAAGCTCGAAATCTTAAAGACCACTAATGCCGATACCCCGATAATATACGGCCACACACCTCTTTTGACGGTAGATGTATGGGAGCACGCCTATTATATCGATTACCGGAACAGGAGGCCGGAGTATTTGAGGTTGTGGGTAGAGAAGCTGATAAACTGGGACTTTGTGAACAGTAACCTCGGTTGAGGTTGACAAAGTGTTTTATAAATATGCCTGTCGGATTCTTCAAAAGTTCACGTATGC
>JAJRYL010000262.1 GCA_024275855.1 Deltaproteobacteria bacterium | reverse complement strand
GAAGACGACCTTACCGATCTTGCGCTTTTAAGGCTCGATATTATCGCGGCCATCGGGGTTGGCGCTAACGGTCTGCCGACTACCATACAGACGGCGCACCTGCTGCCGGTAAATCCAACGGGCAAGCTTTACGAGGTTAGCGCGCGGGTACGGTTTCACGACCTTGACCTTGAGTACTCATCTTTTATAGATTCTCTTGAAGAGGAGATGGGCAGGGAGAGCCTGAGGGATGTTGGAGACGAGCGCGAGCGGGCGATTCTGATTTCCGTGTCGAAAGAGAGCAAGGATATACAGAAAGAGTCGCTCGACGAGCTTGCCGAACTCGCGGCTACGAGCGATGTCGTGGTGCTCGACAAATTTTCCCAGCGGCCTGCGAAGATTAACCCCAAGTATCTTATGGGCAGCGGCAAAATTCGAGAGGTAATAATACGGGCGCTTCAAAAAGAGGCGACCATGCTGATTTTCGACTCCGACCTGACGCCCGCTCAGGTACGTGAAATTTCCGCCGTTACCGAGATGAAGGTAATCGACAGAACGCAGCTTATACTCGATATCTTCGCTCGCAGGGCGCATTCGAGGGACGGCAGGGTACAGGTAGAGCTTGCGCAGTTGAAGTACATGCTGCCAAAACTTGTCGGCAAGGGCGTAACGCTTTCGCGCCTGATGGGAGGTATAGGCGGCAGGGGGCCGGGCGAGAGTAAGCTTGAGGTAGACAGAAGGCGGGTCGGCGAGAGGATTTCGAGGCTGGAGGCCGAGCTTAAGAGCCTTAGCCGCGGCAGGTACGAGCGCAGGAGAAGACGGGCCGCCGGCTCCGTACCCATAATCTCAATTACCGGTTATACCAACGCCGGCAAATCCACTCTTTTAAACGCCTTAACCAAAAGCGATACCCTTGTTGAGGACAAGCTCTTTGCCACGCTCGACACTACCTCCCGAAGGCTCCGTTTTCCAAAAGAGCGCGACGCCGTTATAACCGATACGGTCGGTTTTATAAGAAGGCTGCCCAAGGAGTTGATGAAAGCCTTTAAGGCGACATTAGAAGAGATGGAGGACGCCGACCTGTTGCTGCACCTTGTAGATATATCCAACCCGTTGTTCGAGGTTAGAATGGAGACCGTAGAGGCTATTTTAGTTGAGCTCGGGCTTGGAGAGATACCCCGTTTACTGGTCTTTAACAAGGCGGAGCTGATCGACGCAGAGGTTGTTAAAAACCAATGCGACCGGTACGGAGCCATAGGCGTATCGGCACTGAAAAAAAAGACGCTTACGCCTCTTCTGTCCGCTCTTGAGGCGCGGTTGTGGCCGGGCGGCGGTAACGGCGGTTACGTAGGTTCGGCAGGTGAGGCGAAAGAGCCTTATGCCGAAGGCGGGGTTGTGGTTATAGATCAGGCAAACGCGCCTGAAGAAGAGGAGTAACAAGTGCTGGCAGGGCAAGAGCCGTTATCCGGCGCGTGAAGATAGATCAGGTAAAGAGAACGGTTAAGCAAAGCAGAGGGCGGCCCTTGCAAGGGCCGCCCTCTGCTATAATAAAGACTTTGGTATTTACGGATAAGCCTGATTTTTTTATACAGACACCCATAACCGCCTGTATGGTATTTAGCCGAACCGCATACGGTTTTATCCACCCGGGCCGTCATAAAAAGAGCCCGGCCTCCTGAAAAGAAATCCGGCCAGCCGCTCCTCTTATTTGCTGTGGTGCGCTCCGCCGTCCATACTGTTCTTCTCCCATACTCTGCACTTGGCGAGCCCTTCGTCGAGCTTTTCTATGTAGTGGGTAAGTCTCTTTTTCTGTTCGGCAGTCGGTCTGTGGTTTAAGTCCCTGAGTATTACCATTACCTCGCGCATCATGCCCATATGCTCTTTTTTCATGGCGTGGTGTTTTGCCATGCTCTCTTTTGCCATGCACGGGTTCATCTTTTTCATCGCGCACGGATTCATCTGTTTCAT
>JAJRYL010000261.1 GCA_024275855.1 Deltaproteobacteria bacterium | reverse complement strand
CGGCTGCTTAACAGCAGCGTTACCGGGCCGTCGTTAATCGACTCTACCTCCATAAACGCGCCAAATTGCCCGGACTCTACCTTTAGCCCCTCGCTTTTAAACCTCTTTATAAGCTCTTCATACATGCTCTTTGCCTTTTGCGGCTCTTCGGCGCCCTTAAACGATGGCCGCCTCCCTTTTCTCGCGTCTCCTGAAAGCGTAAATTGCGAGATTATCAAAAGCGCGCCGCCCGCCTCTTTTACATCCCGGTTCATCTTGCCCGCCTCGTCTGCAAAAATACGCAAACCAACGACTTTATTGAAAATATACTCAAGGTCGTCTTTTGAATCTTCGGCCTCTACGCCAAGATAGATAAGCAGGCCGCCGGAGATAGAGCAGCACAGCCCGCCCCCTACCCTTACCTTTGCCTCTTTTACCCTTTGAATAACCGCCCTCACTCGCCTCGCTCCCCGGTTACCCTTACCTTCTCTCCGACTTTAACATTAAAAGACGCGGCGCAGGAGCCGCCGTTCAGGGCAACCTCAAGGTAACCGGAACTACCTATAAGCGCCACCCCGCTTCCCTCTTTAGTATCGCTGTACGTAGCGCTAAGCCCTTTAACCTTAACAGAACCGGTCTCTACGGTTAATTGCGACGCTTGTGCGCCGGGAAAGTACAAAAGCATATCAGGCTCTTTAATAGAGGTGATTATGTTTCCGAAACCGTCTATATGAATAACGGTACCGCTAAGTTCGCCCCCTTTAAACAGAGGCAAAGAAACGGGCAGGGTAACGATCGAGTCTGCAACAGTACCAAACGCCTCTGCCTCTACCCCTAAACTGAGGTGTCCGGCGACAGGGGCAAAGATATCCCGGCCATGAAATGTAGGGCTTACCGGGTTATTGAAGTAACCGCTTTTAGTAATATTTACTCTTTTTACAATACTCTCTCTACTGAGCGCGAAAGAGAAGAGCCCGTTATCGGGCCCTACGAAGGTGTGCTTTGCTGTCTCTACTATAATTGCCCTGCGCCCGCTTCCGACCCCGGGGTCCACTACGCCTAAATGGATACTGCCCGGTGGAAATGAGGCGTACGCGCCGGAGAGGATAAAGGCCGCCTCTTGAATAGCTCCCGGACTTATATCGTTACAGATATCCACTATAACCGCATTGGGGTTTACCGAGAGCAGCGCCCCTTTCAGCGCGCCCACATACGAGTCTTTCTGGCCGAAATCCGTTGTAACCGTTATTATCCTGACCATGCCCTGCCTCCCTTACTTTCGTATACCACCGCAGACGATTCTTGTCAAAAGAAGTTTCGCGGGCCGTTAATGCACGATTTCTATTATGGAGCAGGCTCTATTCACCCATTTATGACTAAAGTTTTCACCACTTCCAGCCGAATTATAAGATATGAAAGTTCAATACAGAAGCTTCCGTAACATCAATAGACAGATAACAGCATAGAGTAAGTTTACGGTCTGTACAGCACAACAGGAGGCGTTTAGAATGATTCGGAAGGTAGATATACAAGAGCTTGAAAAGGGCATGTATATAAGCGGTTTTGAAAAAGAAGGAACCGATAAAGCCCTGTTTTTCATGAACAATATTCTTGTAAAAAATAAAAAAGACTTAGACGATTTCCAACGTTACGGTTACCGCTCCGCTTACATCGTAGTTGACGAACCGTTTGCCCGCCCCCCTGTACCGTCCTCGGACATGCCGGTTGAGCCGAAGGCTGATCTTTCGTCTTTAGACCCGAGCGCGCATAATAACGCCGCCGATACGGACCAACCCGCTACTGAAAGCTGCGGAACCTGCGCGCCTTCGCCAACGCAGCCCGGGGTTAAGATGCCTCCGAAACTCGGCCTTGTTCAAAAGCGGGACAAAAAAGAGGACGACATTAAAGCGGACTCAGGCGCGCAGGAGCAGCATGCGGAAGAGAGAGGCGCAGAGCCTTCCCGTAAGGTCGAACCTCCCCATTTGGTTGAGCATACCAGGGTTACGGAGGCCGAAACGGAGAACAACTTCGAGCCTTACGATACGAAGCGCGACGTTGAGATTGTAGACACTCTTAAATTCGACGAAGAGATAGAGGCCGCCACAGTAATAAGAAACGAGGCCGAAGAGCTTGTACGTGAATTTATGGGCAATGTTGTAATGGGTACCGCCATAAAACCTGAAAAAATTCACAAAACAGTAGACTCTGTAATAGACTCGGCCTTCAGGAATCAGGACGCTATTACGAGCCTTACGAGGCTTAAAAACGTAGACGAGTACACCTTCGGCCACTGCGTCAACGTCTGCATTCTCTCCGTAGCGATAGCGCGCCGCATGGGGTTCGATAAAGACGCGCTGCACAACCTCGGCGTCGGCGCGCTGCTGCACGATGTCGGCAAGGCCCTTGTGCCTGAAGATATACTGAAAAAAGAGGGGCCGCTTTCGGACACGGAGTTCGACAACATGAAAAAGCATACGACGCTTGGCATAGAGTACTTAAAGAGTATGCCGGAAATCAGCCGGTCTTCAATGCACGTAGTTGCGCAGCACCACGAAAAATTTAACGGCACAGGGTATCCGTACTCGAAAGAGGGCGACAGAATCCATATCTTCGCCCGTATCGCCGCCGTTGCCGACGTATACGACGCCATGACAAGTACGCGCTGCTACCAGAAAGGTATGCTGCCCGATATAGCGCTGCAGAAGATATACATGCTGAGGGAGAAACAGTTTGAGCCTATACTTGTAGAGAGGCTGATAAAGTGCCTCGGCATCTACCCCATAGGAACCGTAGTTGAGTTGAATACCGGAGAGATAGCCGTAGTAAAGGGCACCAACCACGCCAACCCCCTGCAACCGAAGATAAGCATGCTTATAAACGCGGCGGGCAGGAGATTTAAAAAGGCTTTCAGTATAGACCTTAAAAACGCAAGCTCCAAGTGGGTAGTCTCCTCCAAAGATCCCGAAAGCATCGGCCTCGATATAGACGACATTATAGCCTGAGCTTACCCCCCCGTAAGCTCGGG
>JAJRYL010000260.1 GCA_024275855.1 Deltaproteobacteria bacterium | reverse complement strand
GACCGACACGCCCTGCCCGCTCCCTCTGCTTTTTTTTCGATACCGGTTCGTGCCTCGGTTATTTTCATGCTTGACGTTAAAAAGTTACGAAGATTCTAAGCGGGGCTTTCGAGGTTCATAGGCAATAACGGGGCGGCAATAGACGCTTTGAAGAAGAGCAACCCGTTGCGGGTACAGAGCGATAAACCCGCACGAAGTTGCGGGTTGCCTGGATATGAACGTGTCTTTGAGGAGAGGGGCGGTGTCCGTAAGCGATCAATACATAGAGTTCGTAACCTCTGAGCTTGAACCGGTCGGCACTATTGTATGGAAACGGATGTTCGGCGGAGTGGGGTTATACCTCGACGGTCTCTTCTTCGCTATTATCGAGAATGATACTCTAAGGTTTAAGGTAGACGGCTCTAACAGAACAGACTATACATTGGCCGGAATGGAACCGTTTAAGCCGTACAAGAATAAAGAGCATACCATGCAGTTTTACGAGGTACCTATAGAGGTGCTTGAAGAGGCGGACAGACTTGCGGTATGGGCGAAAAAAGCTTATGCGGTAGCGCAAAGGGCAAAAAAGAAGAGCAAAAAATAGAACTTCGCACCAACCATTATATCATCCTCTCCCTTTACCCGAACCGGAAAAGTACGCCTGAAAAGTTGATCTTTCGACGATATACTGTTCGGGTGAACAAACAAACCTATTAAGTTTTTTTCTAAATTATTCAACAGACAGCACCTCTACCTTCAATTATTACAACAACCGGAAGACCGATGACCAGAAAACGCGGCAGCACAACAGCCTTTATCGTAGTAGTGGCGGCGGTCTTCGCCATACTCGTTATAGCCTTCGTCTTCAACTCGAAAATCTCCGCCCCTCTAAGCCCCGCAAACACGCCCGCAGGCTCCGGCTTCAAGAACACAGACAGCCATATCTACCGCAAACTCCAGATGGGCACGCTTGTTGAAATTACCGTACTCGGCGGCGACAAAGAGCGCTTCGACAAGGCTATCGGCAGGGCGTTCAGAAAGATCCATGAACTTGAAAATCTCTTCAGCTCTTATGAGCCGCCAAGCGATGTTTCGCGTATTTCAGGAGGCGCGGGACAGGGGCCTGTAACCGTCTCTGCCGATGTCGTGCAGGTTGCCTTAAAAGCGAAAGAGGTCGCAAAACTTACAGACGGGGCTTTCGACCCTACAATAGGCTCGCTTGCGGGGTTATGGGGTTATTCCGGAGAAAAAGGCATAGTACCTACGCTTGAAGAGTTGAAAAAGGTGCTGCCGCACGTAAACTACAAAAAGATACTTATAGACAAAGAGGCCTCTACAGTAGAACTTGCGGACCCCGGCGTAGCCTTCAACCTCGGAGGTATTGCCAAGGGTTACATAATAGGACAGGCGGTAGAGGTCTTAAAAAAGTACGGCATTACACGCGCTATAATAAAGGCCGGCGGAGACATGTTTACCTTTAACGTATCGGGCAAAAAAAAGAGACCGTTTAAGATAGGCATAAGAGACCCGCGCGGGGCTGAGACAGATATAATAGGAGAGGTCTATTTAACAAACGGCGCTGTTGCGACTTCGGGCGACTACGAACGCTTCTTTATGGTAGATGGTAAAAGGTACCACCATATACTAAACCCCAAAACCGGCATGCCGGCCATGAAGACACGAAGCGCCACGGTCGTTACCATCGACCCTACGCTCGCCGACGCTCTTTCGACCGGCGTATTCGTGCTCGGCCCTGCAAAAGGCATGGCGCTTATCGAGCGGTTAGAGGGAGTAGAGGGGGTAATAGTTAGCGCAAACGGAAAGATTACGACTTCAAGCGGCTTTAAAGGCAAGATCTATTAAAAAATCAGAATATGACGTTACGGGGAGCGTAGCGACTAAACAACACCGCAAATGTGTCACCCTGAAACCAATTCAGGGTCTTGCATACTATACAATGGCGATAAATTACAGACGAGATGCTGAATCAAGTTCAGCATGACAGAATAACGATGGCAACGCCCATGCAGCCTACCTATTTTCCAGATCAGCGGTCGCCTCTTTCTCTTCTTTAGCTTGCGCTTCGCGCACAGCTCAACAACGGTAAATAAAGCTACTCTTCAGACCTCTTCTTCTGCTCCTCCATATAAATACGGTAATCGCGGCGCACACTGCGGAGCTTGCGCTGGAATAAAATCGCTCCGACCGGAACGTACCAGGTTATCATCCAGGGGCCGTAAATTCCGTCTCGTAAAATGGTAGCGCCGACAACGTTTACCG